>JAJRTG010000188.1 GCA_024278395.1 Fidelibacterota bacterium
CAAGACCTGACCCCGATGACGGAGAAGGCCGAGCTTGTCCAGGAGATCCGATTCGGAGAGGATCACCTCTTTGTCATCAAATGCCGCTAACCGCTTGTCCTGATCCATGAGCAAGAAGCGCTCCGCGACGTGCGCGGCGAAGACCAGATCCTGGGTGGCGACGATCAGGGTCTTCCCCTTCTCCCGTAGTGAGAGGATCAGGTCTATGAGCCTGTCCTCGGTCTTGGGATCGAGGTTCGCCGTCGGTTCGTCGAGGAGGTGGACCTTCGGGTCGAGTGTGAGGAGTGAACCGATGGCGACCTTCCTCTTCTCGCCGCCGCTCAGGGAGTAGGGATAGCGGTCCCTCAGCCCTTCGATTCCAAGAAGCGCGACGACTTCGTCGACCCGCGCTTTAATCACCTCTTCGGCCAGTCCGAGCTGGCGGGGACCGAAGGCGAGCTCGTCCTCCACGGTGGGGGAGAAGAGTTGCGCGTCGGCGTCCTGAAACAGCAGTCCCACGTTCTTTCGGAAGAACCGGTTGAACGATCCGTCAGCCAGTCTCCGTTCGGTTATCCGTTCCCCGAACGCGCGAAACTCGCCTTCAGTCGGGTAGTACAGACCGTCGAGGATCTTGAGCAGCGTGGATTTGCCGGATCCGTTGGGCCCCAGGACGGCGATGGCGCTCCCTTCCTCTACCCGAAGCGTTATGTCAGCGAGGCCGACGATGCCCCCGTCGTAGCGATACCCCACACGGTCGAGCTCGAAGATTACCCCTTCCATATCAACGCTCCGATTAGGACAAGGATGGCGGCGAGCCACCCGTAGTCGATCCGGCGCAGCGGTTGTCGTGCCGGCAGATCGATCTCTCCGTCGAACCCACGTGCAAGCATGGCAAGATAGACGTCATCGGCCAGCCTGAGCGATCGGACCAGCATGATCCCGGCGGTCCGCGCCAGAAACCGCACGTTCTCCCGCCAGGGCATGCGACCGATCACCCGCGATTTCCGGGCGAGGAGGAAATCATTGAACAGCCGCACCAGCACGAAGATGTAGCGGTAGCACATGGTGAGCACGATGATGACGGACGACGGGACCCGCAGCGCCCGCAGGGCGAGGAGCAGCCTATGCCACTTAGTGGTCAGGACGAGGAGGGTGGAGATCGATATTGCGGTCGCTACGCGGGAGATGAGGAAGATCGCTCCCCACACGCCCTGATGCGTGATCGTGAGTCCACCGAGGCTCCCCAATCGCTCCCCCGGGGTGAGGAACAGGGCGGGCAGGGCGATGGCGGCGGTGAAGACGGGGACGAACAACCAAACCCGGCGCAGGAACGCGGTAATGCTTATCCGGGAGGCCACGGCGAGGAGGAGCGACAGCCCGTACACGGAGGCGATCACCCAGATGTTGCGGCTGAGAAGCGAAAAGACCAGCAGGGCGAGCAGGCCGATCAGCTTCACCCGCGGGTCGATCGCCTGCAGCAAGCCGGCTCGGGCCGCGACCGCCTCTGCGGCGAGGGTGCGCTCTATCCAAGCGGTCCCTTCGCGCAGGTTTCTGTCCAGAAAGCTACTTACGGACAATGAGCCTCCCCAGCCCGAGGGTGAGCAGGACGATGATCACGACTCCGACGATCGCCGAGATGTAGTAGCCGACCGCCTGCCCGGCGAAGCCCTCGCCCAGCCCGGGCAGGGAATAATCGGGCAGGAACGCTATGTGATTTATGTCGGCGAGGCGGGAGAGCCCGTGCGGGATGTAGCCCAGCAGGCCCTTGATCTCGTCGGTTCCCCATTCGCCCCACGCGGTTCCGCTGGCGAGGAGCCCCAACGGGGTGAGGGCGACCAGAACGGCCAATGGGATCCAAACCTTTCTGGAGCGCGTCATTTCTCCCTCCTTTCGTACGGGTTCAGGCTGAACACATCGGGGTGATACCTGCCCAAGAAGGCGACTACTCCCCCGGTGATCACCGCTTCCACCGGTCCGGCGATGAGCAGGTGCGCGACCAGCATCGCCGGGATCGTCTGGGCGAGGCCGTAGGGGCAGTACAACGGGACGCCGGTCGCGGTGTGGAACAGGGAAGGTTGGATGCCGAACTCGATCGCCGCTGCCAGCGCCGCGGCGTTGATCCCCACGTATCCGCCGACCGCCGCGCCGATCCACCTCCGACGCGCGTTGAACGGAGTCCCCCAGCTGATGAGCCGATAGACGAAATATCCGACGAACGGAAGGACGAAGCCCATGTTGAAGCAGTTGGCCCCGATGGCTGTGAGCCCTCCGTCCCCGAAGAACAGGGCTTGCACGACCAGCGCCAGCGACTCGCCGATCAGCGCCGCCCACGGCCCGAGCAGGATGGCAATGAGCGTCCCCCCGACGGCGTGTGCCGTCGTTCCCCCGGGGACGGGGACGTTGAACATCATGACGAGGAACGAGAACGCGGAGAGCAGGGCCAGGGTCGGCACCGTGCGGCGGGTGAACGTCCTCTTTATCACCACCCCCGCTCTCGCCCAGAGCGGAATGCTCACCGCGTACATCGCCCCACACGTCGCCGGCGACAGGTAACCATCGGGTATGTGCATCTTCCCTCCCTTTTGCGTAACCTAACAGGGTCGAAAGGCTGTGCCAGGAGCGAAAAGGATCCCCGCTAGCCTTCACCCTCGCTTGGTATTACTTTCGCGTGATTCGTAACACGAGGGAATGATAATGCCTCCTCAGGGGAAAAGCAAGGTCCTAGTAGGGATCGAAATCTCGGCTTACCTGTGGCTACACGTTGAAACAGCCGGGGCACCGCCCCGACACGACGGACGCGGGGGTAGGAAGCGGAGAGCGCGTGGACTATTCATAAGCGTGCTCCTTCATCCAATCATCTGAGTGGAACTTTCCCAGGTAGTGCCTTCCGGTGTCCGGCAGGAGGACCACGATCCTTTCTTCCCGGCCCGCCTCCCCTTTTCCGATCTCCAGGGCGACATGCACGGCGGCCCCGGCCGAGCCGCCCACCAGCAGCCCCTCCTCCCGCGCCAGGCGACGGGCGGCGATGAACGACTCCCGGTCCCCCACCTTGCGGATCTCGTCGATGTAGCGGAAGTGCACCGTCTCGGGGATGATGTCCTCTCCGATCCCCTCCACCACATAGGGGTGGGCCTCCGTCAGCTCGCCGGTCTCGAAGTAGTGCTTCAGGATCGAGCCGTCGGGATCGACGCCGATGACCCTGATCGACGGGTCCTTCTCCTTCAGGAAACGGCCTATCCCGCTGATCGTCCCTCCGGTGCCCAACCCGGCGACGAAGTAGTCGATCCGGCCGTGTGTCTGGGCCCAGATCTCCGGGCCGGTGGTCAGGTAGTGGGCCTCGGGGTTCTTGGGATTGGTATATTGGTTCGGCATGAATGCCCTGGGGGTCTCCTGCACGATCCTTCTGGCCACGGAGTAGTAGCTCTCGGGATCGTCGGGCGCCACGGCGGTGGGGCAGACGATCACCTCGGCCCCGTAGGCCCGCAGGAGGTTGACCTTCTCCA
>JAJRTG010000189.1 GCA_024278395.1 Fidelibacterota bacterium
ATGACGATCGCTCCGTCGGAGAGGGCCTGCCTCGCCTTCCGCGGGGATATCGGCTCGGTGAATTGGGTCACAACCGCTGACTGCACAAGCACCCCGCGGCCGGCCCGCTCCAGATAGTCCCGCAGGACAAGGCCGTTTAGAACCGTAGCGAGCATCCCCAGCTCATCGGCGTCGACGCGGTCGAGCCACCCGCTCCGCGCCCCGCGCAGGATGTTCCCGCCACCGACAACGATGGCGAGCTCTACCTCAGATAACGCCGCGATCCTCTGCGAGATGAGGGATATCCCATCCGGGAAGAAGGGGCCCTCTCCTCCCGAGAACGCCTCACCGCTCAGCTTGAGGAGGAGGCGCCTGCGGGGCATCCTACCCCCCTTCTCCGATCTCGAACCGGGCGAACCGCTTGACGGAGATGTTCTCTCCCGTCTTCTGGCGCAGCTCCGCGAGCAGGTCCTCTATCGTGCGGGAGGGATCCTTCACGAACGGCTGCTTCAACAGGCACGCCTCGGTGTAGAACTTCTTGATCCGCCCCTCGACGATCTTCTCCACGACCTGAGCGGGTTTGCCTTCCTTTTCCGCCTGCTTGCGGTAGATCTCACGTTCGGCTTCCAGATCCTCCTCCGGGACGTCCTCCGGGGAGACGTACCGCGGCTTGGCCGCGGCGATGTGCATGGCGAGATCGCGGGTGAATTCGCGGAAATCGGCGCTGTTGGCGGCGAAGTCGGTGTTGCTCGCCACCTCCACCAACACCCCCACCTTGCCGGAGTGGTGGACATACGCCTCGATCCGCCCCTCGGTCGCCTCGCGCCCCTTGTGGGCGAGGAGCTCGCGCCCTTCCTCGCGCAGGATCTTCTTCGCCTGCTCCATGTCCCCGTCCGCCTTCAGCAGGGCGCGCTTGCAGTCCATAATCCCGACGCCGGTCTCCTCGCGCAGCTTCTTTACGTCTTCACTCTTTATCGCGGTCATCCTCAGTTCCTTCTTCAACCTTTGCTTTTTCCTCTTCCACCGCCGCCTCCGCCGGAGCCTCCGCTTCCTCGGAGTCCACCTCTACAGGGATCTCCTCCGCCTTCGGTTCCGCAGGGGTCTCCTCTTCGGAGATCTCTTCCGCCTTCGGTTCCACGGGGGTCTCCTCCTCGGGGACTTCTTCCACCGGGATCTCTGCGGTCTCCTCCGCGACGGCCGTCACTTCTTCCTCGCCCTCTACCTTCTCCTCAGCCGATGCCTCTTCCGCGGTGGCCGCTGCCGCCGCCTCTTCCATTTCCTGACGCCCCTCACGCCCTTCGAGAACGGCATCGGCGATGCGGGAGGTGATCAGCCGGGTCGCCTTGATCGCATCGTCGTTCCCCGGGATGGGGAAATCGATCGGATCGGGATCACAGTTTGTATCCACAATGGCGATCACCGGAATCTTCATGATGTTCGCCTCGTGCACGGCGTTCCTCTCGATGTCCGGATCGATGACGTAGATGAGATTCGGGACCCGCTCCAGGTGGCGCAGTCCGTCGAGGTTGCGCTGCAGCTTGGCGAGCTCGCGTCGCAGGCGGTTCCCTTCCTTTTTCGAGAAGTGGTCGATCGTCCCGTCCTCGATCATCCGCTCGAGCTCCTTCATGCGCTCGATGCTCTTCTTGATCGTAGTGAAGTTGGTCAGGGTGCCTCCGAGCCAGCGGCGGTTGACGTAGTGGGCACCGCAGCGGTGGGCCTCCTCGGCGATCGTCGCCTGCACCTGCTTCTTCGTCCCGACGAACAGGATCTCATCCCCCTGCGCGACCCGGTCGCGAACAAAGAAGTACGCTCGTTTGAACATCTCCACCGTCTGTTCGAGGTCGATGATATGGATCCCTTTACGCTCGGTGAAGATGTAACGAGCCATCTTGGGGTTCCACTTGCGTGTGCGGTGACCGAAATGCACTCCGGTCTCCAGCAATTCCTTCATTGTCAGAACTTCCACATCACCCTCCCGTGATTTTGTTTTGAGATCGCCAAAGTATAGCAAACTGGGAAAGCTCCCGCAATCCACCGCGAACGGGCCCGTTGGAATTTGCACGGATCGGCCCGGTCCTCCATGATGGCTTCGAGGTGACAGAATGATACCGCTTCCGTGGCAGCCGTTGAGGAAGGTGCTGAAGATACTGAAGTCGTCCCTGTCCCCGAACCAGATCGCGTTCGGGTTCGCCCTGGGGATCTTCGCCGGGCTTCCCCCGATGGGGCTGCACGTGATCGTCCCGATCACCTTGGCCCTGCTCATCCGCTGCAGCTTCAGCTCGTTCTTGATATCAATGGGACTGTTCAAGCTCCTCTCGCTCGGGATCGCCCCGGCGGGATACGCGATCGGCAAGCACCTCCTCGATCCGGCCCGCGGCCTGGACGGATTGTGGCGCTTCCTCTTTCACCTTCCGGTGATCGCGCCGATCGGCTACAACCGCTACCTCCTCCTGGGAAGCGTTGTGATCGCTTTCGGGATCGCGGTCCCGGTCTTCTTCGGAGTACGGTACGCGGTCGTGCTCTATCGCGCCCGGCTCGCTGCGCGGGTGAAGGACTGGAGGATCACCGCCCGCCTGCGCCGGATGCGGGGGATCGGGCTTCTGCGATGGCTCTTCCTGGGAGGGAAGGATAAGTACGACCGCATCCCGCCGCGGGGACCATTCCGCTACGTCCGCAAGGAGATGCTGATCGCGCTTCCGATCATATACCTCCTCTGCTATCTCGCCGCCGCGGTGATCGTCCCGTTCTTCGCCGGGCGGATCGCCGCTTCCGCCGCATCGTTCGTCATCGGAGGGGAGGTAGCGGTGAAGGAGAGCTCGTTTAATCTCTTCACCGGGCGGTTGAACCTCGATGGGCTCACGGTCCAGGATCCGGGGAAGCCCGAGGAGAACGTGCTCGAACTCTCGCGGGTGTCGCTCGACGTCGGGATGCTTCCGCTCCTGGAGAAGCGGGTCGTGTTCAACGAGTTTTACGTTGATGAGGCGCGCCTCCACGTCGTGCGGGAGCAGGACGGGACGATGAACATCGACGACTTCTCCGCCGGTTGGAACGCGGAGGGATACATCGAGTGGGCGAGAAAGTACGCGGACAGGGTCGACTGGATCGGGCTTGTCCGCCGGTTTATCGAGTACCTCTCCCAGCCGCGTCCCCATCCGGCCCCGCGTCCCGACCTATCCCGGTACGCAGGGGGAAGATCGTTCCCTCCCCCGTGGCCGGTCTTCGCGATCGAGCGGGTGAGCGTCGGGCGCCTGCACCTCACGCTCACCGACCTGCGCGCCGGGGAGGAGCTCCCTCCGATCACCCTCACCGAGGTGGAGCTCGAGAACGTTGCCTATCCCGCGCAGCTGAACCGTGCCCCGACCGGAATCGTCCTGCGCGGCTACGTGGGGGGTGATCCGAACGCGGCGTTCGCGCTCTCCGCACGGTTCGAGGACGGTGAAAAAGCGACATACGAGTTCGATATGCAGAAGATCGATCTGGCGAAGCTCGCCGCGGTCTACGCCGCGAGCCTCCCGGTGCGGGTCGTCTCCGGAGAGGCGACCCTGTCGGCAAGGCTCACCGAGACCGAAGGCAGGCTCGACGGAGAGGCCTCGCTGGCGCTCGCCGGGCTCAAGCTCGCCGGGATCCCGGGGAAGACCCTGTTCGGCCTCTCCCCGGAGCTCTCCGCGCAGACGATCGAGGGGATCAACCGCTACGCCGCCGACCTTCCGATCGTGTTCGGGTTCGCGGTCGACGGATCCGCGGCCGCTCCCCAGATTCACTGGGCAAAACCGCTCCTCGAGGTCGCGAAACAGGGGCTGATCATGGAGGGCAAGCGCGCCGTATCATCCATCATCGAGGAGCGGCTCAACGCGCTCGCCCCGGGGGAAGAGGTCCCGCTCACCGGCGACTATCAGAAGCTCGCCTCCGAGGTGGAAGCGCGCGCAAAGGAGCTCTTGCAAGGGGGATCCGAGCAGCCCCTCGACCTTTCGGATACACTAAACGAGCTGTTCAAATCACTGATCCCGCAGCCGGAGGAGAAATGAGTTCGGAGCACGAAGCGCGTTACTACGACAAGATCTACTCCTTCAAGGATTACAAGGCCGAGGCGGAGAAGATCACGCGGGAGCGCGTGCAGTCCGGCGGAACGTAGAAAACGGCTGCCCGTGGGCGACCCCTGTCACGCCGAAGACGGCGGCCGCTGCGTTCGTCACCTCATGCGGCAACGCCCCGGGTACAAATAGCTCCCCCGGTGGAGTAGAATCTCTCGTCCGTTACAAGAAAGGAGAGCAAGGGCACTCATGACAAGCACTCTGGACGAAGTGATAGACAGGTTGCAAGAG
>JAJRTG010000190.1 GCA_024278395.1 Fidelibacterota bacterium
AAGCGGCCGCACCTTCGCGCGGGCGCTCTCCGCCTTCAAATCGCCGTTTCGAAACTCCTCGAGCACCTCGGGGCGCAGCTCGATCGTGAGCCGTTTCCCGGATTCGGTCTCGAATCGCACTCGCGGCCTACCGGCATCGATCACGCGCAGGTTCCCCTTACCGGTAGTGCATCCGCTCCCGATCTGCACCCCGTCGGTCAGACAGGAGAGCGGTGTCTCGTAGCCGGTCTCCGAAGTGGCGGTAATCCCGAAGTAACCCGGGCTTTCAAGGAGGTCGAGCGCGAAGAGCCCCATCCTGATCCCGCAGACGAGGAACGGTCCGAGGTGGCCGTGCAACCACACCCCGCGCTCGACCGCCTCATCGAGGTCAACGGAACCCGGATCGATCCTAAGCGTTTCCATGTTCACTCATTCGGCACGGGCTCAATCGCGGAAAACAGGCTCTCGGCGTTCTCCTTGAACAGGTCGAGGACGGTGGCGGTCTTCGGCATCGCTCCTGGGAAGTTCGACAGGACGACGTGCACCGCTCCGACCTCACGGGCGAGCTTCGCTCCGAAATTGATCCCGCTCTGCAGGTTGTCGATCACGAGCCGCGCCCCCTGCTCCCTCCCGGTCTTCGCCAGCCGCACCAGGTCCTGCATGGAGAGACTCTCCGGTACCCCGTACGTGGCGATGATATCGAACCCAAGCCACTTGACAAACGGTACCTGCCACTGCATGCAGATCACCGGAACCGTCTCGACGTCAAGCTCCTGCGCCTGTTTCTTCAGACCTGCTCCGATCTCGGATAGCTTCTTCTTGTACTCCGCGGCGTTGGCGGCGAACACATCCTTCTCCTCCGGAAGAAGCTCCGTAAGGGCGGCAGCGATCGCGTCCACCTTGGCCGCTGCTCCGTCCGGAGTATTCCACGGCCCTTTCAATTGCAGCACCTTCGCCCCGCTTTTCACCGAAGAAAGGAGGGTGTCCATCCAGGGCTCAAACCCGGAATAGATGACGAGCGATGCCTGGGAGACGGCCTTTATGTCGCTCGGCCGCAGGTCATAATGCGCCGGGCAGAAACCGGACGGGATGATCGTGACGACATCGATGAGGTCATCCCCGATCGCTTGCGCGAATTCTCCGAATACGGCGTGCGTGGCGACGACCGTCGGGGTGGGACCGGCGAACGCCGCCATCCCGAGACCGAGAACCATGACCAACGTGATGAGCAGTGCTTTCTTCATTGAACCCTCCTTCATTTGATGTTCCTTCCGGTGGATGTGGTGGTAAGCTCGCCGTGCTTAACCCCCTTCAGGCTGATCAACCGGTCAGCGAGCCGTTCGATCGATTTAGCCTCACCCTTCACCGCGATGAACTCGAGGCAGTTCACCTCGTCCAGGTGGATGTGGGTGCTCGCGATCACCTGAGGAAGAGCGTGGTGTTGAATCTCGGTAAGGGCCTCCCCGATCCCGGGGCGGTGATGGTCGTACAGAAGAGTGATCACCCCGGCGACCTCCTCCCCCTCCTCCCACTCGCGGTGCACAAGCTGCCCCCGTATCGCATCGCGGATCGCCTCCGAGCGGTTGGTGTACCCGCGGGCGCGGATCAACCTGTCGAACGCGGAGAGGAGATCCTCCTCAATCGAGACGCTGAAACGGACAAGCTTTCCCATTGTGATAGCACCTTTTTACAGGTTTGTAATACCACACCGACAACTATACTTTCCGCTAGACGATCTTTCAAGAGCCAACTTGCCGAAGGCAGGGTGGAGGAGGTATAGTTCTCAGATCATGAAACCGTTTGAATACGAAAAACCGTTCATCGGGATGATCCACCTCCCGCCGCTTCCGGGAAGCCCGCGCTACTCGGGCGTGGGGATAGGCGCGATCATCGACGCGGCCCGGCGCGACCTCCGTGCCCTGGAGGAGGGGGGAGCGGACGGGGCGATCGTCGAGAACATGCAGGACACGCCGTTCGCCAAGCAGGCCCCGCGGGAGACGATCGCCGCGATGACGGTCGTGGTACAGGAACTGGTGCGGGAGGCGCACATACCGATCGGAGTGAACGTGCTCAGAAACGACGGGGTGGCCGCGCTGGCGATCGCAGCGACGACCGGTGCCGGGTTCATCCGGGTGAACGTCTTCTGCGGGGTGGCGTTCACCGACCAGGGGATCATCGAAGGGGAGGCGCGGGAGCTCATCGAACGGCGCAAACGCCTCGGGGTCGACGTAAAGATCCTCGCCGACGTGCACGTCAAGCACGCCGCCCACCTCACCACGATCGAAGAGGCGGCCCTCGACGCGACGCGGAACGGCCCGGACGGATTGATCGTCACCGGGATCGGCACCGGAAAGCGCACTCCGCCGGAAAAATTGCAGGCGGTGAAGCAGGTCACATCCCTCCCGGTGTTCATCGGAAGCGGGGTGCGAATCGACAACCTCGCCACCTATCGCGAGGCGGACGGGTTCATCGTCGGTACCTCCCTCAAGAAGGACAGCCGCCTCGACGCACCGATCGACCCGGAGCGGGTGCGCGCCCTCGCCGAGGCGATCGCCGGACTGCGAACCGAGGGATGAACCGTATCATCGTCCTCGGAGATCTCAATCTCGATATCATCGCGTCCCTCCCCGGAAGGCTTCCCCGTGGGGGTGAAGTCCGCACCCGGATCAGGACCGCCGTCGGGGGTTCGGCGGCGAACTTCGCCCGCGTCCTCGCGCGACATAAAGGAACACGAGTCACGTTCGTCGGGTGCGCAGGGGACGACCCCGCCGGAAGGGTCCTCGTCGCCGCGCTTGCGGAACAGGGGATCGAGACACGCGTGAAGCGCGTTCATCTCCCGACCGGAACGATCATCTCACTCGCCGACGGGGCGGAGCGGACGATGCTCTGCTCACGCGGGGCGAACGACGGGCTCGACGAGTCATTCATCGACCCGGCCTGGTTCGAGGGCGCGAATCACCTCCACCTCTCCGGATATGTATTCCTCTCCCCGGGCCAGGCGCGCGCCGCGGGCAGAGCGGTGCGCCTGGCGAAGGGAAAAGGGATGAGCATCTCCATCACCGCTCCCCCGGCAAACCTCATCCGAAACTTCGGGGTCGCAGGCTTCCTCGCCGCCGCCGCTCCGGCCGACTGGCTGTTCCTCAATCAGGACGAAGGGCAGGCTTTGACCGGTGCGGAGACTTCGGATGAGATCGTGGATATCCTCTCGAGAGAGTTCGCACTCGGCGCCCTCACCCTCGGCGGAGCAGGGAGCCTTGCCTGGGAAGGAGAAATCCGCGACCGCGGTTCGCTCGAACCCATCGAAAACGCGGACACGACCGGGGCGGGCGACGCGTTCGCCGCCGGTTTCGTCGCCGAATATCTGAACCGCCGCGATCTGGCCCGGGCAAACCGGCACGCCCTCGATGTTTCACACTCCCTCTTGCGCGACCGGATCACCCCGGTATAATATCCCCCGCAACAGCCCACCTGGGATTTCTTGACAGTGGATAAACCAGGTGGTAGAATTAATTTCTGCGCAGCGGCGCTGCGTGATGAAATTCGGTCATTGACAAGTGAATAGAGTGTGTGCCATACAAGCGCAGTAAGGGCAGATGGTGGACACCTTGGCAGCTGGAAGCGATGAAGGACGTGGCTAGCTGCGATAAGCCTCGGGGAGCCGCTAAGCAGGCTTTGATCCGGGGATGTCCGAATGGGAGTACCCGCCATGGTGAAGCCATGGCAGGGCGCGCTGAAACCAGAGTAGGCGCGTCCGGCGAACCCGGTGAAGTGAAACATCTCAGTAACCGGAGGAAGAGAAATCAAACGAGATTCCCTGAGTAGTGGCGAGCGAAACGGGAAGAGCCCAAACCGAAGGAGTGTAAGGCTGCATCCGTTGCTTCTTTGGGGTTGTAAGTTGGAACCATCCCATCGATGCAGAGGTGGGCAGGGTTAAAAGCAAGGTCTAGCCGAACGGTCTGCAAAGTCTCTGGAAAGGACGACCGAAGAGGGTGATAGTCCCGTAGGCGAAAGGCTGAGCTACCCTGGGTTCCGACTTGAGTAGCGTCGGACACGAGAAATCCGGCGTGAATCTGGGAGGACCACCTTCCAAGGCTAAATATTCCCAGCTGACCGATAGTGAACTAGTACCGTGAGGGAAAGGTGAAAAGCACCCCGGGAGGGGAGTGAAATAGAACTTGAAACCATCTGCCTACAGACAGTGGGAGCACCCTTTAAACCGCTCCTTCGGGAGCAACCGATTGGGTGTGACCGCATGCCTTTTGCAGTATGAGCCGGCGAGTTACGGTGTGTGGCAAGGTTAAGCCGAGTGAGGCGAAGCCGCAGCGAAAGCGAGTCTGAATAGGGCGATTAGTCACATGCCGTAGACCCGAAGCCAGGTGATCTAGCCATGGGCAGGGTGAAGTATACTTGATCGTATATGGAGGCCCGAACCCACTAGCGTTGAAAAGCTAGGGGATGACCTGTGGTTAGGGGCGAAAAACCAATCGAACCTGGGGATATCTGGCTCTCCCCGAAATAGCTTTAGGGCTAGCCTCGTGTTATAGACAGTCGGGGGTAGAGCACTGGTCGGGGAAGGGGGGAAACTCCCGACCCTAGTCAAACTCCGAATACCGACTGTTCGTTTCACGGGAGTGAGAACGCGGGCTATAACGTCCGCGCTCGAGAGGGAAACAACCCAAGACCGCCAGCTAAGGTCCCGAAATCCAGGCTAAGTGGGAAAGGAAGTGTTGTTGCCGAAACAGCTGGGAGGTTGGCTTAGAAGCAGCCATCCTTTAAAGAGTGCGTAATAGCTCACCAGTCTAGCGGCGATGCGCCGAAAATTTAACGGGGCTAAGCCTGGTACCGAAGCTGCGGGATTACCGTCTTTCGACGGTGATCGGTAGGGGAGCATTCCGTTAACGGCTGAAGCCGGATCGCGAGGTCCGGTGGACGAGACGGAAGAGAGAATGCCGGCATGAGTAGCGCGAGCAATGTGAGAATCATTGCCACCGAATGCCTAAGGTTTCCTGGGGAAGGTTTGTCCTCCCAGGGTTAGGCGGACCCTAAGCTGAACCCGAAAGGGGTAAGCGATGGACAGCAGGTTAATATTCCTGCGCCTCTATCCTTGCGTTTGAGCGAAGGGGGGACCCCGAAGGGACCCCTCCGCACGCTGACGGAATAGCGTGTCCAAGCACTGAGGTAGGGGGAATAGGCAAATCCGTTCCCCCGTTTAAGTCGAGGTGTGATGGCGAGCCCGCTTTAGGGCGAAGGGAGACGGTCTCATCGGGCGAGAAAAGCCTCTAGCGAGCAAGGAAGAGTCCGTACCGCAAACCGACACAGGTAGGCGGGTAGAGAATACCAAGGTGGACGAGTGAAATTCGGTCAAGGAACTCGGCAAAATGACCCCGTAACTTCGGGATAAGGGGTGCCACCTTCGGGTGGCCGCAGAGAATCGGCCTGAGCGACTGTTTAGCAAAAACACAGGACTCTGCTAACTCGTAAGAGGATGTATAGAGTCTGAAACCTGCCCACTGCTGGAACGTTAAGGGGAGCCGTTAACGCGGCGAACTGAAGCGCCAGTGAAGGGCGGCGGTAACTATAACCGTCCTAAGGTAGCGAAATTCCTTGTCGGGTAAGTTCCGACCCGCATGAAAGGCTCAACGACTTGGGCGCTGTCTTGACCGGATGCTCGGTGAAATTGAAGCACAGGTGTAAACGCCTGTGACCCGCGGCTGGACAAAAAGACCCCGTGGAGCTTTACTATAGCATGGCATTGAGTTTTAGCATTCGTTGTGTAGGATAGGTGGGAGGCGATGAAGCTGGGGCGCCAGCCTCGGTGGAGCCGTCCTTGGAATACCACCCTGCGGGTGTTGAAACTCTAACCGTCGGCCGTTAGCAGCGGTCGCGGGACAGTGTTATGTGGGTAGTTTGACTGGGGCGGTCGCCTCCTAAAGAGTAACGGAGGCGCGCAAAGGTCTCCTCAGGCTGGTTAGCGATCAGCCGACGAGCGTAAGGGTATAAGGAGGCTTGACTGCGAGACCTACAAGTCGAGCAGGTGCGAAAGCAGGCCCTAGTGACCCAGTGGCACTTTGTGGAAGGGCCACTGCTCATCGGACAAAAGTTACCCCGGGGATAACAGGCTAGTCTGGTCCAAGAGTTCACATCGACGACCAGGATCGGCACCTCGATGTCGGCTCATCCTATCCTGGGGCTGAATCAGGTCCCAAGGGTCCGGCTGTTCGCCGGTTAAAAGGGTACGCGAGCTGGGTTCAGACCGTCGTGAGACAGGTCGGTCTCTATCCACCGTGGGCGCGGGAGACTTGAGGGGGACTGTCCCTAGTACGAGAGGACCGGGACAGCTGAACCGATGGTGTACCAGTTGTTCCGCCAGGAGCATCGCTGGGTAGCCAAGTTCAGTTAGGATAAGCGCTGAAGGCATCTAAGCACGAAGCCGTCCCCAAGACGAGGTCTCCACATCAGGCCCCTCCGAGACTAGGAGGTTGATAGGCCGCAGGTGTAAGCGCAGCAATGCGTTCAGCCGAGCGGTACTAATCGGCCGAAGCTTGTATGGCACACACCCTGTTCACTTGTCGTGACCAAAGAAGAATTTGAAGATTCCAGGTGGCATATAGCGGAGGGGAAACACCCGTACCCATCCCGAACACGGAAGTTAAGCCCTCCAGCGCCGATGGTACTAGCCTCGCGAGGGGCTGGGAGAGTAGGACGCCGCCTGGTTTTTATTTTGTCTTTAGGGAGGGACGATGAACGATCTTCCCGGCCGAGCGGGTGCCCCAAGCGATTCCGGAGTACGGGTGACCATCCTCGGCACCCTGATCAACCTGATCCTCCTGACGGCGAAGCTCGTCGGAGGGTTTCTAACCGGTTCCCTCGGACTGATTGCGGACGGGTCCCATTCAGCGTCTGATTTGGCGACGGACCTCGCCGTCCTCGGAGGGATCCGTCTCGGCGCCCGGAAGGCGGACGCGGAACACGCCTACGGACACGGGCGCTATGAGACCCTCGCCGGCGGGATCGTGGCTGGCGCGCTGGTAGTGGTCGGAGCGTACATCGCCTGGAGCGCCGGATCGGCCCTCTATTCCCAACGGACGTCCTATCCCGGCTTCGCCGTCATCATCATCGCCGCGGGATCGGTCCTGTCCAAGGAATGGATCGCCCGGCGCACCTTCCGCCTCGCCGAGACCCTCCGCAGTCCGGCGCTGCGCGCCAACGCGTGGCACCACCGCTCGGACGCGCTCTCCTCGATCGCGGTCCTTCTCGGTGGGGCCGGAAGCCTCGTCGGGTTCGGACACGCCGACCAACTCGCCGGGATCGTCGTCGGGCTGATGGTGATCACCGCCGGATCCCGCACCGTGGGGAACGTGCTCCACGAACTCACGGAGGGCGGCATCTCCCAACCCGAGATCGCGAGCATCCAGGAAGCGATAAGCCGCATACCGGAGGTAAGGAGCTTCCACAACCTGAGGACACGCCGTGTGGGACGGGAGGTGTTCGTCGACCTCCACGTGCTCATAGATCCGGAGCTCTCGGTCCTCGAAGGCCACCGCATCTCGATGCAGGTGGAAGAAGCGGTCAAAAACGCGTGCCGCCA
>JAJRTG010000191.1 GCA_024278395.1 Fidelibacterota bacterium
GGAAGGGGGGCGGCGTGACCAAGCGAGATTACTACGAGATCCTCGGTGTCTCCCGCGACGCAAGCCCGGAGGAGATCAAGCGCGCCTACCGCCGCAAGGCGAAGGAGTTCCATCCGGACCGCAACCCTGAGAACCGCAAGCGGGCGGAGGAGGCGTTCAAGGAGGCGACCGAGGCGTACGAGGTCCTCTCCGATCCGGAGAAGCGGGCCCAGTACGATCGCTACGGTCACGCCGGCCCGGCCCAGGGGTTCGACTTCTCCGGCACCGACTTCCGCCGCGCGCGCGAGGCGTGGTCCGAGTTCGGGTTCGGCGGGTTCGACGACATCTTCGACTTCTTCTTCCGCCAGGGGGCGCCGCGCACCGCCACCCGGGCGCAGCGGACGCGGGCGCAACGCGGCGAGGACATCGAGTATAAATTGCGGATAACGCTCGAAGATGCGGCCACCGGGACGCGGATGCGGATCACCGCTCCCCGGCTCGTGACGTGCGATCACTGCGGCGGTACCGGGATGGAGCAGGGCACGAGCAAGCGGGTCTGCCCGACCTGCGGCGGCCGCGGTCAGGTGGAATACCGCCAGCAGAGCCTGCTCGGGAGCTTCGTCACGGTGCGCACCTGTCCCGAGTGCAACGGGAGCGGGGAGGTGATCGAGCAGCCGTGCCATCGCTGCCACGGGACGGGACGGGTCAAGGAGCGGAGCAAGATCTCGATCAACGTGCCGGCCGGGGTGGACAACGGCTCCCGCCTGCGCCTCAAGGGGCAGGGGAACGCGGGACCGAACGGGGGGCCGCCCGGCGACCTGTACATCGTGATCGAGATCATCCCCCATCCCAAGTTCCGCCGCGAGGGGCGCGACATCCATTCGCAGGTCAAGGTCCACTATCCCCAGGCGGTCCTCGGGGCGAAGGTGCGGGTTGAGACCCTGTGGGGGGAGGAGACGGTGACGATCCCGCCCGGGACCCAGCCCGGGACGGTGATCAGGCTGCGGGGAAAGGGGATGCCCGAGCTGAACGGGCGGGGGCGTGGTGATCACTACGTCGAGGTGCAGGTGGTCGTGCCGCGCAAGGTCAGCGCGGCCCAGCGCCGCCTTCTCCTCGAGCTGCAGAAGACCCTTCCCCCGGCAGAAGAGACCTGAGGACCTCCTTCATCGCCGCGATCGCCCGCGCCCGGTGGCTGATCCGGTTCTTCTCGGCGGTGCTCAATTCGGCCAGGGTCTTGTCGTATCCGTCCGGGATGAACAGAGGATCGTAGCCGAATCCGCCCTCGCCTTGGGGAGCGAGCGCGATCCTTCCGGTTAGGATCCCCTTCCGCACGTACTCCCGCCCGTCCGGAAGCCGGAGCACGGCGACGTCCACGAACCGGGCGCGGCGGTCGGCCACCCCGGCCATCTTCTTGAGCAGGAGGGCGTTGTTGCGGGCATAGTCGACCGGCTCGCCCGAGTAGCGGGCGGAATACACCCCGGGGGCCCCGCCGAGGGCGACGACCTCGAGCCCCGAGTCCTCGGCGAGGACGGGGAGGCCCGTCTCGGCGCAGATCGCCCGCGCCTTCAGGAGTGCGTTCTCTTCGAACGTATCTCCCGTCTCCTCCACGTCGGAGAACGGACGCTCGTTGAACGTCAGGAAAGAGACGCCGGGAAGATCGGAGAGGAGCACCTTCAACTCCCTGATCTTCCCGGCGTTCTTCGTCCCGAGGAGGAGGATCATCCAGAGCGCACCGGCTGCAGCTTGAGCTCGTCGGCGAAGTGGCAGGAGACGAAGTGCTCCCCGCCGAGATCGCGGTAGACCGGCGCCTCGGTCCGGCAGATCTCCTTGGCGTAGCGGCAGCGGGGGTGGAAGTAGCATCCCGACGGCGGGTTGACCGGCGACGGGACGTCACCCTCGAGCAGGATCCGCTCCACCTCGTAGTCGGGATCCGGCACCGGGACCGCGGACATCAGCGCCTCGGTGTACGGGTGCTTCGGGTTGGTGAACAGCTCCTCGGTCTCGGCGAGCTCCACCGCCTTGCCGAGGTACATCACCGCCACGCGGTCCGAGATGTGACGCACCACCGACAGGTCGTGCGCGATGAACAGATAGGTGAGCCCGAAGTCCTTCTGCAGGTCCTCGAGCAGGTTCAGCACCTGCGCCTGGATCGATACGTCGAGCGCGGAGACCGGCTCGTCGGCGACGATCAACTGCGGTTCCAGGGCGAGGGCGCGGGCGATCCCGATCCGCTGGCGCTGTCCGCCGGAGAACTCGTGCGGGTAGCGCTTCATGTGGTCCGGCTTCAGGCCGACCGCCCCGAGGAGCTGTTTCACCCTCTCCTCGCGCTCCTTCCCCTTGGCCACTCCGTGCACGAGGAGCGGCTCGCCCACGATCGCCCCCACCGTCATGCGCGGGTTGAGGGAGGAATAGGGGTCCTGGAATATGATCTGCATGTCGCGCCGCAGCGCCTTCATCGTCTTGCGCGACGCCTTGGCCACGTCGACGATCTTGAACTCCTCTCCCGGTTCGGCGAGCGCCTTGGAGCGGAAGTGGATCTCCCCGGCGGTCGGTTCGATCAATCGCAGGATCGTGCGGCCGGTCGTGGTCTTTCCGCAGCCCGACTCACCCACGAGCCCGAGGGTCTCCCCTTCCTTGATGAACAGGTCGACGTCGTCGACCGCCTTTACCTGTGCCACCACGCGGCGGAAGACCCCTTTGCGCACCGGGAAGTACTTCTTCAGGTTCTTCACATCGAGCAGGATGTTATCAGAAGACAATCGCGATCACCTCTCTATTCGTACAGCCAGCAGGCTGCCGTGTGCCCGGGGGCCACTTCCTTGAGCGGCGGCACCTTGGTCTTGCAGATCTCCATTGCGTGTGGGCAGCGCGGTTCGAATCCGCATCCGTCCGGGACGTCGAACGGATCCGGTACAACCCCCTTGATCGGGGTCAGCCGTTCCTTCTTCGAGACGAGCGAGGGGATCGAGTTCATCAGCCCTTGGGTGTACGGGTGCTTGGGGTTGTGGAACACCTCGCGGACGTCGGAGCCCTCCACGATCTTCCCCAGGTACATGACGACCACGTCGTCGGCCATGTCGGCGATCACTCCGAGGTCGTGGGTGATGAACTGGATCGCCGTCTTGAACTCCTTGCGCAGATCGTTCATCAGGTCGAGGACCTGCGCCTGGATCGTCACGTCGAGGGCGGTCGTCGGCTCGTCGGCGATGAGGAGCGACGGGTTACAGGAGAGCGCCATGGCGATCATCGCGCGCTGGCGCATCCCTCCGGAGAGCTGGTGCGGGTATTCGTCCACCCGCTGCTCCGGGACCGGTATCCCCACCGCGCGCAGCATCTCGATCGCCTTCTCCCGCGCCTGTTTCTTGTTCAGGTGCTGGTGGAGGATGATCGCTTCCATGATCTGGTTTCCGATCGTGTACACCGGGTTGAGCGACGTCATCGGCTCCTGGAAGATCATGGCGATCTGGTCTCCCCGGATGGAGCGGTACTCCTTCCCCTTGGGGTTCAGCTTGGTGAGGTCGGTGACCTTACCGTCCTGATGAAAGAGGATCTCCCCTTCCTCGATCTTCCCCGGCGGCATCTGCACGAGCCCCATAATGGAAAGAGCGGTCACCGACTTTCCGCAACCGCTCTCTCCGACCACCCCGAGGGTCCGCTCCGGCTCGATCGTGAAGTCGACCCCGTCCACGGCCCGCACGACACCGTCTTCGGTGTAGAAATATGTCTTGAGCCCTTTAACCTCGATTAGCGGCACCGTTGTTTCCCCTCCTCGCGTTTAGTCTCTAATGCAGGATCGATAAGACGAACCCCACAAGCAGGAACACGCCCGCCATCGCGGCCGTGAGCGTCCTTTTCGGGTCCTTGGTCTCATCCCGTCCGAAGACAGTGCTCGACATCCCGGCGCCGAAGGCTCCCCCGAGGCCGGAGTGCTCGCTCATCTGCATGAGGATGAGGCCCATCATGGCAAAGGAATCGATGAAAAACAAGATCTCAAGAACCAGTCTCAACATACCCCGATCGATCCTTTCTTCCCCTTGCCGGGGAAAGTGGAGTTAGGTACCGCATTATAACATGGGGCAAACTCCGTAACAACTTCCATTTCCGCCTTGCAAGATCCTTTTTCAATCTGTATTATACAGGCGTTTCAGTTTGACGGGGAGGGGAGCGTGCGCAAACTCATCTTCATCACCGGAGGGGTCCTCTCCGGGCTCGGGAAAGGGGTGGTGACCGCCTCGGTCGGGCTCCTGTTCAAGCTGCGCGGCTACCGCGTCAGCCTGCAGAAGATCGACCCGTACCTGAACCTCGACGCCGGGACGATGAACCCGTACGAGCACGGCGAGGTGTTCGTCACCCGCGACGGGAGGGAGACCGACCTCGACATCGGCCGCTACGAGCGGTTCCTCGGGGCGGAGCTCACCGCGGACAACTACATGACCACCGGACAGGTGTACTGGAACGTCATCCGGAAGGAGCGGGCCGGCGAATTCCTCGGGAAGACGGTGCAGGTCATCCCCCACATCACGGAGGAGATCAAGGGGTTGATCCTCCGGCCGCTGGAGGACGCGGAGATCGGGGTGGTCGAGGTCGGAGGGACGGTGGGGGACATCGAGAGCCTCCCGTTCCTTGAGGCGCTCCGCCAGCTGCGGGACGACCTTCCCCGCACCGACACCTTCTTCATCCACCTCACCCTCCTCCCCCGCCTCTCTTCCACAGACGAGGTCAAGACCAAGCCGACCCAGCACTCGGTGAAAGAGCTGCGGGCGATCGGGATCCAGCCCGACGCGATCGTCGCCCGTGTCGACCGGCCGGTCCCGGAGGAGGTGAGGCGGAAGATCGCGAGGTTCTGCGATGTTCCGGTTGAGAACGTGATCGAGGACCCGGACCTCGATTCGATCTACGCCGCCCCGCTCATCCTCCGCGACCAATCCCTCGACGAGCGGATCTCCGACCACCTCGGGCTCCCGCCGCGCGGGGTCGACCTCTCCGCCTGGGAGGAGCGGCTCTCCCGGCTGCGGCACCCGAAGAGGGAGGTGCGGATCGGGATCGTGGGCAAGTACGTGGAGCTCGAGGACTCATACATGAGCATCCGCGAGGCGCTCGTCCACGCCGGGATCGCCCATGA
>JAJRTG010000020.1 GCA_024278395.1 Fidelibacterota bacterium
CGAGCCGTGCCGAGGCGCGGGCGGCGTCGAGGTTGATGGAAAACGGGATATGCTTACCCGGATGAGCGAGAAAGTCGGCGAGTTCAAGTCGCATCTTCGCGCAGGCGGCGGGCTACCTCCGCCGTCTGCCTCCCCTCCTTTACGTCGTGGACACGGATGATGTCGGCCCCGTTTCTGACCGCGACCGCGTTCGCGGCGATCGTCCCGACGAGCCTCTCCTCAGGCGGGAGGTCGAGGATCTCGCCGAGGAACGACTTGCGCGAAAGCCCGATCAGGATCGGAGCCCCCAGCTCCAAGAACGATCGAATTCCCCGTATGATCGCGAGGTTGTGCTCCAGTCTCTTTCCGAACCCGATCCCGGGATCGAGGATGATCCGCGACTCCGGGATCCCGGCCCGGACCGCCGCCTCCATCCTGTCCACGAAGAACGCCTTTATCTCCGCCACAGGATCGGCGTAGATCGGATTCTCCTGCATCGTGCGCGGGGTTCCCCGCATGTGCATCAGGACAACGAATGCACCGGCATCGGCGATCACGCCCGCCATCCCCGGATCGAACCGCAGGGCGCTGATGTCGTTCACGATCCCCGCCCCGGCGGCGAGGGCCTCCCGGGCTACCCGCGCCTTGGTGGTGTCGACCGAGATCAGGGCATCAGCCCTTTCCTTGATCCCCGCGATCACCGGGAGGACGCGGGAGAGCTCCACCTCGGCCGGGATCGGCGCGGCCCCCGGTCGGCTCGATTCTCCCCCGACGTCGATGATGTCCGCCCCGTCGTGCACCATCTCCAGGGCATGTTCGACCGCCGCCACGGTATTCGCGTGGCGGCCCCCGTCGAAGAAGGAATCCGGGGTAACGTTCAGGATCCCCATCACGAGGGGCCGATCGCGGTGGCGCATCCATTCGTCGAGCCGCATCTCCTTCACCCCTTCCGGGATTAAGTATACCACAGTCACGGAAGGATGTTGGTTTGATCTTGGGGCATGCGGTCACTAAAATGCACCATGAAGACAAAGAGGGGTGATTCCAATAGCTAAGGTACTTTTGACGACGACGATCGATTCACTGGGGCACGTGGGGGAAGTGGTGGAGGTCGCCGACGGGTACGCGCGCAATTACCTTTTCCCGAAGCGCCTCGCCGTCGAGCCGACCCCGCACAACATCGCCCGCTTCGCCAAGGCGAGGGCGGCGCACCAGGCCGAGCTCGAGGAGCGGGAAGCAAGGGCGATCCGCCTGCGCGACGCGCTCGCCGACCGAACGCTCGTCTTCGTGCGGAAGGCGCACGACGACGACCGCCTGTACGGTTCGGTCCGCGTCGAGGATATCGTGGGGAGGATCAAGGAGGAGCTGGGGGAGGAGATCGAAGCATCCCGGGTAAAGCTTGAACATCCGATCGAGACGATCGGGCCGCACTCGGTGACGATCAACCTGTACAAGGACATCGCGGTCGAACTGCGCATCCGCGTCGACAAGGAGAACGCGGAGGAGGGCTAGCCCGCGATGAGGAGCGGGGCGGCCCTCGGAGTTGCGCTTCTCCTTCTCTTCGCCCTCTCTGCACAGGGGGCAGGGAGTCTGTTCTTGAACGGGGAAGCCATATCGCTGGACCATCCCGCCTTCGCCCGCACCGGGGATCTCTTCGTCCCACTGCGCGAGTTCGGACTGTGGTTGGGGATGGAGGCGGCCTCCACCGAGGAGGGGCTCCACCTGCGCTGGGCCGACGGAGATGAGACGATCCCCCCCGACTCGCTCATCGACCGAGACGGTGTTTATTACATCAGATTGGCGGAGCTGGCCGCGCTCGTCGGGGTGCAGGTGCACCGTGTCGGGGACGACGTCTACGTGGAGAGCGCACCCGTGCCGCTCAACTCGATCGACTGGGACCCTAACCGGGTCACCGTACGCTTCTCCGCGTTCGTCCCCTACCGACTGAGCGAACCGAGGGACGGGGTGTTCGTCCTCTCCTTCTATCACACGACCCTCGCCACCGCGCCGCTCGAGGTCACCGTGGCCGGCGGACCGGTGCAGCGGGTCGCGCTCGCCCCCGGGGATCTCGATACGGCCACCCTCAGGGTGGAGACGGCCCCGGACTCGATCCCGGCGACCAAGCGGTTCACCTCCCCCGGGTTCTATTCCGTCACCCTCTCATTCGACCACCGCAAGAGGAGCGAATCCCAGACCGAGATATCCCCCTACATCACCTACCACGAGATCACGACCGACCTCGGGGATGGCCCGGTTGAGATCCGCTACCTGTACATCGAGGACTGGAGCTCCCACTTCCGTCTCGTCCCCGCCGTCCCGGATACCGGGGTGGGGACGCTCGCCGACCTCTCCGCGCTCGCCCGCGCCCATGGGGCGGCGGCGGGGATCAACGCCAACTTCTACGACACGGCGACGGACAACCCGGTCGGCCTCCTCATCGTGGACGGAGCCGTGCTGAGCTCGAACTACCGGCGGCGCGCCGCCCTGGGGATCGACCTGTTCGGCCGGATCACCTTCTTCAACCCGCAGGTGTCGCTCTACCTGCGCACCCAGGAGGGGAAGATCGCGATCGACGACGTGAACCGCCCGATCAGGGAGAACGAGCTCATCGCCTACACCCCGGGGTATGCCGGGCCGGTGAAGGCCGGGATCACCCGCGGCCCATTCCGGGTGGTCAAGGTGCGGAACGACCGCGTGGTCTCCGCCGATGACGCACCGTTCATCCTCCTCGATCCGACCGCGACGCTGCTCGTGGGGAGCCGCGCGGCGAGGACACGCCTCGCCGGTCTCTCCGTCGGAGAGGTCGTAAACCTGGAATACACCCTCGACCAGGGCGACCTACTGATAACGGAGGCGGTGAGCGCCGGTCCGCTCCTCATCAAGGACGGAGCGGACGTCCTCGACCTCAGAGGGGAGAGCTTCGCAGCGGATTCCTATCTCGCGCGCGGA
>JAJRTG010000192.1 GCA_024278395.1 Fidelibacterota bacterium
GTACACCCGGTCGGCCATCTCCCGCACGACGCCCAGGCTGTGGGTGATGAAGATGACCGAGGTCCCGTGCTCGTTCACCAATGCGTGCAGCAGTCTGAGGATCTGGTCCTGGATCGTCACGTCCAGGGAGGTCGTCGGCTCATCGGCGATCAGGAGCTCCGGCTCGGTGGACAGGGCCATGGCGATGCACACCCGCTGGCGCATCCCTCCCGAGAGTTGCACCGGGTAACCGACGAAGATGCGCTCGGGGTCGGGAAGCTGGACCTCCCGCAGTGCGGCGATCGCCCGGCGGTGGATCTCCTTCTTGCTGAGGGACTCACCCGATCCGTACCGGATCACCGTCGTCAGTTGGTCTCCGATGGTGAACACGGGATTGAGGGCGGCGGTCGGGTCTTGGAAGATCATGGAGATCCCGTGTCCCCGCACCCGTTGGATCTCGTGCTGGCTCATTCCCAGCACGTCCCGGCCGTGGAACGATATCCTCCCGGCGGTTATCCGCCCCGGAGGAGAGGGGAGGATGCGGAGCACGCACTTCATAGTGGTCGTTTTTCCACACCCTGCTTCCCCCACTAGACCGACCCTCTCCCCGGGGTGCACGTTCAGTCGGACACCGTCCAGCACGCGCAACAGGCCCTCGTATACCTTGAACTCGACGTGAAGATCGTCGATCGCGAGAAGTTGCTCACCCATTTAGGTCTCCTCCAGTGCAAACAGGTCGCGGAAGCCGTCGCCGATCAGATTGAAGCCGAGCACGGTGATCATGATCGCCAGGGCGGGGAATATCGCTATCCACCATTGGTCGGGCAGGTACTTGGAACCGTCGGCGACCATCGTTCCCAGATCCGGGGTCGGCGGCTGGGCACCGAGCCCGACGAAGCTGAGGGCCGAGCCGATGAGGATCACCCACCCCATGTCTAAGCTCATCTTAGTGAAGATGCTGGAGACACAATTAGGAAGGATTTCCCTGAATAAAATATGAGATCGACTGGCGCCGGCGACCTCGGCCGCCTGGACGAAGAACTCATTGCGGAGCGATGAAGCCAGACCGTATACGAGCCGGGTGTACCACGGCCACCACATGAGTGAGACGGCCATCATCGCGTGGAACACGCTCGGAGTGAGGACCGAGCATACAGCGAGCGCGAGGATCAACGGTGGGACGGCGAGGAAGACGTCGGTGATCCGCATGATCACCGTGTCGATCCATGTTCCGCGATAGTAGCCAGCGATCAGTCCCAACACCACCCCCACCGGGACGACCAGGGAGAGGACGACCACCCCCATCATCAACGAGTACCGGAAGCCGAAGAAGATCCGGGAGAGGATGTCGCGGCCGAACACGTCCGTTCCGCATAAGTGTTTCCAGCTCGGGGGTTGGCTGGCGTCAGCGAAGTTGACGAACCGACCGGCGTGCTGAGGATAGGGGGCGATGTAGGGCGCGAACGCGGCGATGAACGAGACCGCGAGGACGAAGAACAGTCCCACTACAGAGACGGGGTTCTTGGAGAACTTATACCAGCCCTTTCTGAGTGCTTCCATCCTTCGTTTCAGCATGGGATTATTGATTGTCGGCATGATCATTTCCCCCTTTCCGCGCCCAGCCGGATGCGTGGATCGAGCCACGCCACGACCAGATCGACGAGGATGTTGACGATGATGAATACCACTCCCAGGACCATCACCACCGCCGCCACGGCGTTCAGATCCTTGCGCAGCATCGCGTTTATCCCGTAGCGGGAGAAGCCGGGCCAGTTGAATATCAGTTCCACCAGGAACGCGTTCCCGAGCAGGGACGCGAAATCGAGCCCGAGGATGGAGACGGTTGGGATGAGGGACGGCTTCAATAGATACTTTAAGGTAACGAGCCGTTCCGGAACGCCGAATCCTTTAGCCGAGGCGATATAGTCCTTGCGCAGGTTGTCGCTGATCGTCGAACGGGTGATCCGCGCCTCCTGCGCCATCCCTCCCAGGGCCAGGCTCACGGCGGGCAGCACCATATGCCACAGCGCGTTCCCGAGGGTTGCGAAGTGACCGGTGAGGAGCGAGTCCAGGGTCACCATCCCGGTGATCACCGGCGGTCGGGCGATCCCCGGGCTGAGCCGACCGGCGGTCGGGAACCAGCGGAGGATGTACCCGAACAGGAGCAGGAACAGGATGGCGAATACAAACGACGGAGTGACGACCCCAACGTAGGAGAAGATGCGCACGCTGTTGTCGATCCATGTGTTGGAGTAACGGCCGGCCACGGCCCCGAGCAGGATCCCAAAAAAGGCCATGATCACCCCGGCGAACAGGGCGAGCTCGAGCGTGGCGGGGAGGAACTCCTTGATGTCTTGGACCACCGGCCGTCGGGTGAACAGGGATTGCCCCAGGTCACCGTGCAGGGCCTCGGTCAGCCAGTAGTAGTATTGAGCGTAGAGCGGCTTGTCCAGGTGCATCTGTGCCCGCATGTTCTCCACCGCCCATTCCGGGGCCCGCGGCCCGAGGGCCATTCTGACGGGGTCACCGGGAAGGACGCGGGAGATGGTGAAGATCAAAAGGGAGAGGCCGAACAGCACGAATATGGAGAACACCAATCTCTTTCCCAAGAACTTTAGGATGCTCATCTCTTATCAATCCCTTTGAGTGGACGGAGGGGGGTGCCCCCTCCGTCCGACGGTGTCAGCCTCCGAGGAGTTCTTGACGTTTGTCCGGATAGACCTTGATGAACCGCGCCGCCATGTTGTAACCCATGACCGGGTTCACCTGGCCCTGAGCGACTGGCCAATCGACGTAGGCGGCCTGGTAGGCGTGCTTCTCCACCTGCTCGAACAGGAAGATCGTGGGACAGAGGTTAACGATGTACTCCTGGATCTTAGCGTATTTGGCGAAGCGCTCCGTCCGGTCGATCGTGGCGATTGCGTCCTCGATCATCCCGTCGAGGGTCTTGTCGAGCAGCCACTCGTTCTGCTCCCACGTGGCGGCCGAGGAGGAGTGATAGCGCGATTCGAGCAGGGACCCCGCCTCAGGGTAGTGGGAGGAGTCGAAGACGGAGACTATGTTCGGGCTCGTCTCCTCCTGCGCCATCTCGTCCACCACCGACATCCACGGGACCTTCACCACCTTGACGTTGATCCCGATGTCGGCCATGTTGGCCATGAACGAGAGGGCCACCTTCTCCTCGTCCGGAACCTCGGCGATCCAGTGGAACTCCACCGGGTACTTGTCGAGCTCATTCGCGTACTTGGACTTGGCGAGCTCCTCGCGGGCCTTGGCCAGGTCGCGGTGGAACTGGAACACGTTCGGATCGGCCCCGGGAAGGCTCTGGGGTACCGGGCCTCGTGCTTGGATGGCGCCCGGGAATATGTGCTTCACTACCGTCTCATAATCCGTCGCCCAGGCCATGGCGCGGCGGAAGTGGATGTCATCCGTGGGGGGCTTGCGCGTATTGATCATGAGGTAGAACTCGGTACCGGGTGAGAACGCGGCGATATCCACCCCCTTGATTTGGTCCAGGGCCTTGAGTGCCTCCTGCGGCTGCCATTGGTCGGAGATCTCGAGCTCCCGGCGGGACATCATCGTGCGGATCGTCGCTGGCTCGGTCGTCCCGATGAACCGGACCTGCTCGGGAGCATTCGGGTCGATCGGGAGCCAGTAGTTGGGGTTCTTCACCATGTCCAGCTCCTCCTCGACGCGGAACTCCTTCACCATGTACGGGCCGCTCCCGGCGTCGTGATCAACGAGGTACCCCTTGCCGTAGTCGCCCATGTCACCGTACGGGCCGGGCTTCTTTATATTCGCCTCCACCAGCTTCTTGTTCAGGATGTACAGTCGATAGAGGGTGGAAAGGAACGGTCCGAATGGCTTCGCAAGATGGAACCGCACGGTATATTTGTCCACTACCTCCGTGTTCGCCACACGCCCGATGAACAGGAACGCGTACCCCTCTCCGATGGTGGTCAAGCGGTCCATGGAGAACTTGACATCATCAGCGGTGAGGGGAGTGCCGTCATGGAACTTTACGTCGTTCCGCAGGTGGAAGGTCCAGGTCAGACCGTCCTTCGAGGCCTCCCATGCGGTGGCTACATGCGGTAAGGGATCCCCTTTCGTGTCCGGATAGACGAGCGTGTCGTACAGGTTCACGAAGGAACAGGAACTGGAGAAGTCCGATCCGACCGCCGGGTCGATGTACGTCGGCCAGGCGAAGCTCACTCGTAGGGTTCCGCCTCCCTCGGCCCATCCGGTTAGCGCAAGGCTAACCAGCATCACCAAACTGATCACAAAAATTATGAAGTTGCGTTTCACTGCTTTCACCTCCGTTGCTTTTGTCGCTCTCGGGTTCCGGATGGTCGGTCATGTACCTTCGTCAATCACCTCCCTTTTCTCGTGCAGGATCATCTTGTCCACGATGGCTTCCACCAACGAATCCAGGTAGCGCTGAAACTCTTCTCGACCCTGCATCACTGAGTATTTCCCAGACTCAATTTTCTCCTGCAGCGTCTTCAGCTCCGAGGGGGCTTCCCCCGCCTGTTCGAGGAGCGCGATCAGCCGGCTGGCGGCATCCACCAGACGGAACGGGCCGTACAGCGGCGTTTCGTCGAGCAGGTTGCGCGCGCTCACCACCATGTAGGAGATGAGTTCAAATATCCGGCCTTCGTCAACCATTTCCTCCCCCGTAGACCTCGAAGGAGATCACTCCTTCGTCCCTGTCCGGCGGTCCGGGTGCCTCGGCGGGATGACCCAACGAGACGAGGAGGAGCGGCTCCACCTCGTCCGGGAGGTGCAGCAGCCGCTTAAGCGCCCCGCGATGAAACGAGGCGATCACACACGCGCCCAGCCCCTCGGCATGGGCGGCGAGGAGCAGGTTCTGCACCGCCATCCCGGTGTCGGTCACCGAGAGGAACTCCCTCCCCAACCGCCCTCCCTTGCGGGCGGCGGCATCCATGTCTTGGCAGGCGGCGATCAGTACGGGGGGATCCCCGAGGAGTCCCGGGCTGACCATCTTTATCCGACGGATGCGATCCGGATCGGTGACCACGACGAACCGCCACGTCTGGGCGTTCCCGCCGGACGGCGCCCAGATCGCCGCCTCGATCAGCCGCTTCAGGGTGCGCCGCTCGACCGGATCGCTCGTGAACGCGCGGATGCTCCGCCGACCCTTGATCGCCTCCCATAGATCCACGGTCAACCCCCCCGTAGTCGCTGCGTCCGTTTCTCGTCGATCTGCGGCGGCTCGCCGGTGATCGCGACCCCGTACACCCGCTCCGCGGTCTCACGCGTTACGTAGCCGTCCAGCACGTCGTTCAGCACGGCCTGCGGGTCGCGTTTCCGCGGATCGCCGTAGCCTCCCCCCATTCCGGTGATGAACCTGACCACATCGCCTCTGTGTAACACCTCGTTGGAGAACCGGCCCCGACGCTCCACTGTACCATCGGTCTTGCGCACCTCGACTAGGTTCGGGGTCCCGTCCATCCCTCCCGCGAGCCCCCACGGCGGGAACTTGTTCCTGCCGAAGCTCGCGGTGACGAACGCCTGGGAGTTCGTGATCCGGTAGTCCTTCACCAGGCCGAACCCACCGCGCCACTGGCCGTGGCCGCCGTCCGCGATGTTCAGGGCGAACTGATCGACGACCAACGGGTAGCGCGTCTCCGCGACCTCGATCGACAGGACGTAGGTCTCCCCGTCGCCGGAGCAGACCAGCCCGCTCTCTCCGTCCTTCCCCTTACCGGCGCCCCATCCGCCGGCGTTCGGTTCCACCGAGAAGAACCATTCGCCGGTGCGGTCGTCGATCCCGCTTACGATCGTCCCGCAGACGCTCAGGAAGTGCCCGGCGGTGATCCGGTCCGGCATGACGTCGGCGAGCGCCTTCCAGATGATGTCGCCGGCGTAGCTGTCCGATTCCCAGTAGGTGCTGATCGGAGCTGGGCGCTTCGGGTTGAACACGGTGTCTTCCGGGACGATCACCTCTAGCGGCGCGAAGAACCCCTCGTTGGCATCTCCGTGTGGAGAGACGACCGCCTTGTAGGCGAATTTAGCTGTGCTCTTGAGCGCCGAGAGGGGAGCGTTTATCGGCCCGCGACACGTCTTCGCCGTCCCTGTATAGTCGACGACGAAGCGGTCGTCGGTGATCGTCACCTTGACCTTGACCAGAACCGGATCCCCGCCGAGACCATCGTCATCGATATATTCCTCCGCGGTGAACTCCCCCTTCGGGAGCTTCTTCAATTCCTCAAGTGCCTCCTGCCTACCCTGCTCCAAGTACACCTCGATCGATTCGAGCACCGTGTCCAATCCGTACTTGTCGCACACCTTGACGATCCGATCGGCGGCCACCTGGAGGGACGCGGCCTGGGCGCGCATATCCCCGAGGGTCATCTCCGGGATCCGTCCGTTGCGCGCGATGATGTCCACGATGTCCCTGACCTCTTCCCCCTTGCGGAAGAGCCGCACCGCCGGGAACTGGATCCCCTCCTGGTAGATGTCGGTGGCGCTCGGCGACCAACTCCCGGGATCCTTCCCTCCGATGTCATTCCAGTGCCCCTTGTTGGCGGCGAACATGATCGGACGACCCTTGTAGAAGACGGGCATCACCAGCACGACGTCGTTCTGATGCGTCGCCCCGCCCATGTACGGATCGTTCAGGATGATGATGTCGCCTTCGTCGAGCCCGTCCAGGCCGAACTTGTCGATCACCTCCTGCACCGCGTCGGTCAACACCCCGATGAACGGCGGGATCCCGTTCGCCTGAGCGATCATGCGCGCTTTGTCATCGGTGATCGCGCAGCCGTAGTCAAGTACCTCGTAGATGACCGAGCTCTTGCTCGTGCGTCCGAACGCGGCGAACATCTGCTCCGCGGCCGAGATAAGGGCGCGCTTGATCACTTCCACCGTGAACGGATCGATACTGCGCTTGGGGCTCATCCACCCACCTCCGTTATGACGAGGTTGCCGAACCTATCCACCTGCACCTGTTGTTCCGGGTAGACGACCGTGGTGCACGCCGGCTCCTCGATGATCGCTGGCCCGAGTAGCGGGGTCTCAAGCGGGATCAGACTCCGTTCGTACACTTTGCTCTGCGTCGGTCCCACCCCTTCGAAGTGGACCAGGCGTTCGCCCTTGAGCGCGCGGCCCAGGTCGCGCCCGGAGTTTGCGATCGGCTGCAGGGGCGGCTTGTCCACCGTCCCCCAACCGACCAGGTGGAAGTTCACAATCTCTACCGGATCGTCCTGGCGGAACGAGTACGCCTGTTCGTGCAGCTCGTGGAACGTGCTTATCACTTTCTCCAAATCTCCGCTCTTGAGCACGTCTTTCGGGACCGGGGTGCGGACCGTGTGTTCCTGCCCCTTGTAGCGCAGATCGAGGAACCGCTCGATGACCACCCGGGACAAGGGGAACCCCTCCTCCTCGAATTGAGCGCGCGCTTCCTCTTCCAACGCGGAGAAGGAAGAGACGATGTAGTCCAGTCGGCTGGAATCGCAGGGAATGACCCGCGTGCGGATGAAGTCGTGACGCAGGTTCGTCATCAGCATCCCCCAAGCCGAGAACTGTCCCGGAGCGTTGGGGACGATCACCTTGCGCATGCGCAGCTCGCGCGCCAGCCAGGCGCCGTGCAGCCCGCCGGCTCCGCCGTAGGCGACCAGGGTGAAGTCGCGCGGGTCGTACCCTCGCTCGATGCTCACCCGCTCGAGCGCCGCCTGCATGTTTGCGTTCGCCAGCCTGAGGATCCCCAGTGCGGCATCGAGCAGGCTGAGGTCGAACGGTTCGGCGATCTTCCGCACCGCTGCCTCCGCCTTCTCCACGTTCAGGCGCATCTCGCCGCCGAGGAAGTAATCGGGATTGAGCCTCCCGGTGAGGAGATTGGCGTCGGTGACCGTCGGTTCGGTCCCGCCGAGGTCGTAGCAGGCCGGTCCGGGATCGGCGCCGGCGCTCCGCGGCCCGACGTGCAGCGCTCCGCCCTGGTCGATCCAGGCGATGGACCCCCCGCCGGCCCCCACCTCCACGATATCGACGACCGGGATCTTGAGAGGATAACCGGCCCAAGTCGTCGTCTTCTCCAGGTGGTAGTCGGTGTTGATCTTTACACGTCCGTCGTCGATCAGACTAACCTTGGCGGTCGTCCCGCCCATGTCGAAGGCGATCACGCTCTTCTCCCCGACGACGCGGGCGATCGCCTCCGCCCCGATAACCCCGCCGACCGGGCCGGATTCCACCAGGTGGATCGGCACGCGGCGGGCGTGCGCGAACGCGGTGGTACCGCCGTTCGACTGCATCGCGTACTTCGTGCACCCGGCCCCCATCCCGGAAAGCTTCTCCTCCAGGGTGGTGAGGTAGAGCTCCGCCGCTGGCTGCACGTACGCGTTCATCACCGTGGTGTTCGTGCGCTCGTACTCGCGCCACTCCTGGGTGATCTCGTGTGACAGGGTGACCGCCGCCTCGGGGTACAGCTCGTTTATGATCTCCCGCGTGCGGCGCTCGTGCGCGTGGTTGGCGTAGGCATGGATGTAGCACACGGCGATCGCTTCGATCCCCGCTTTCTTGCACTCCTCCACCGCGGCGACCACGTCCTCCTCGACCAGCGGCTGTAGTACCTCGCCCCGGTAGTCGAGGCGCTCCCGCACCTCGAACCTGAACCGCCGCGGGACGAACGGCTCCGGTTTACGATAGAACAGGTTGTACATGCCGGTCCGGTTGGCGCGCTGGATCTCCAACACGTCGCAGAAGCCCTTGGTGGTGATGAGGGCTACCTTCGCTCCCTTCCGCTCGGTGAGGGCGTTGATCACCACCGTGGTCCCGTGCACGAACTGGCGGAACTCCGTCGTATCCAAGCCGCTTTTCTCGATGGTGTGCGTCACGCCGTCCGCGAAGTTCGCCGGGGTGGTGAGTTCCTTCCCCAGCGTCACCGCACTCGTCGCCTCGTCCAGGCTCACGAAGTCGGTGAACGTGCCGCCGATGTCAATGGCCACCCGTTTAGCCATGCTACAAGCGTCCTCCTTCCAAGAGTTTCAAGGTCAGCACCCATAGGACCTTGGCCGTGTCGTCCCCCGGGTTCTGTACGGTGTGAGGGCGGGAGGAGAAGAAGTGAAAGCTGTCTCCCACGTTGAGCACCTCCTTCTTGTCATCCACCTGCAGCAGTATCTGTCCCTGCAGGACGTATCCGAACTCCTCCCCCTCGTGGGAGATAAGCGGGGGGCTGTAATGGGGGGGATACTCGGCGATCATCGCTTCGAGCACGCGATCCGGCATCCCCCCGGAGAGGAGGTTGTAGGTAACGTTGGAGTCCTCGATACGGATACGGCTGCGCGGATGTCCCGCCCTAAGCACAAGAGGTCCATCGTTCACCGCTGCGAAGAAGTGGGTGAGGGGGATCCCGAGCGCTTCACATATCGCGTGCAATGATGAGATCGAGATGGATGAAAGTCCCCGCTCAACTTGAGAGAGGAACCCAACCGACAATCCGCAGCGAGCCGAGAATTCTTCCAATGTCCACCCTTTCTGCTGCCGCAGCGTACGTACCCTGCGTCCGATGTGTTCTATCTCTTCGCGCATATTTTTCAGTATAGTGAAAAATTTTTATACGTCAAGCTTGACGCGGTGGAACTAACCACGAGTGTGTGCAAATTTCGTTCAGGTCGTAAGAAATTCCTTCACTTTTGTCAAATAAATATTCCGTCACGTATAAAACCCAGCGGTGTTGGCCCGTCGCGGTTCGGGGGTACAATAGAACAAATGGCTCGCATAACTGACTATCGGTTCGGGCAGGTGAAGATCGACGGGAGGCCCCACCATCGTGATGTTCTCATCCTCGGGGATGAGATCCTCTCACCGTGGGTGCGTCGGGAGGGGCACTCCCTGTGTCCGGATGATCTTGCCTGGGTTGTCTCCCGCAGGCCGCGGGCGCTCGTCATCGGGACCGGGGCGTTCGGTCGGCTCAGGGTGCCGGAGGAGACGAGAAAATGGTTGGATTCCCAGGGGATCGAACTTATCGCCCTCCCCACCGACAGGGCGGTCGAGGAGTACAACCGCCGCGCCGAGGCTGCGGAACGCGTTGCCTGCGGGCTTCACCTAACATGCTAGAACTTCTTCATCGGACTGGGTACACTCCACCTCAACGAGAGGAGGAACGATGGAGAAAGATCGTATTGAGTTCCTGCGCAGGTTTATGGAGACGGCGTGCCCGTCCGGATTTGAACAGAGGGCGTCACAGGTGTGGCGGGAGGAGGCGGACAAGTTCGCCGACCGTACCTGGACGGACATGCACGGGAACAGCTTTGCGGTGGTGAACGAGGGCGGGAGCCCGCGCGTGATGCTCGCCGGCCACATCGATGAGATCGGGTTGATGATCACCTACATCGACGAGCACGGGTATCTCTCGTTCACCGGGATCGGGGGCTGGGACCTCCAGGTCCTTCCCGGCCAGCGGGTGCAGATCCATACCAAGGATGGAACGGTCCTCGGGGTGATCGGACGCAAGCCGATCCACCTGCTCAAGGACGAGGAGCGGAAGAAGGTCGTGAAGTTCGAGGACCTGTGGATCGACATCGGGGCGAAGGATAAGGACGAGGCGGAAGGGCTGGTCGGGATCGGGGATCCGGCCGTGCTCGACTACTCGTTCGCCGAGCTGCGCAACGACCTCGTCACCGCACGCGGGTTCGACGACCGGATCGGGGCGTTCGTCGTACTGGAAGCGGCCCGTCTCGTATCCGAGATGAACCCGAAGGCGGCGGTGTACGCCGTGGCCACGGTGCAGGAGGAGGTGGGGCTGCGCGGGGCGCGGACGAGCGCGTTTGGGATCGATCCCAAGGTGGGGATCGCCGTCGACGTGGGGTTCGCCACCGACACTCCGGGGATGGGGAACGAGAAGAAGATGGTCGGGGACATCGCGATGGGCAAGGGCCCGATGATCGCCCGCGGCCCGAACATCAACCCGAAGGTGTTCGCCCTCCTGGTCGAGACGGCGAAGGAGGAGGGCATTCCCTATCAGATAGAAGGGGCGCCGCGCGGTACCGGAACCGACGCCAACGCGATCCAGCTCACCCGCGCCGGGGTGGCGACCGGGCTGATATCGGTTCCCAACCGGTACATGCACTCTCCGTGTGAGATCGTCCATCTGGGGGATGTGGAGAACATCGCCAAGCTGATCGCCCATGCGGCGGCGCGGATCGACGACGATATGGATCTCATTCCGTAGTCAGAAAAAATGCGGGGTCGGGCGTCCGGCCCCGCTTTCTCCTTACAATCCATAGATCTCCGAGTACTTCTGCACGACGTAGTTGATGAAGTACCCGGAGTCTGGTTCCTCCCCGGTTGCCTCTTTGAGCAGGTCGATCGGGTCGTAGATCCTTCCGTACCGGTGGATCTTATCCCGTAGCCAAGAGAGGAGTGGTGAGAAGTCGCCTTTGGCGAACCGCTCCTCCAGATCCGGGATCTCCTGCTTCGCCTTGGCAAACAGCTGCGCCGCGTACAGGTTGCCGAGCATGTAGGACGGGAAGTATCCGAACATCCCGCCCGACCAGTGCACGTCCTGCAACACCCCGTGGGCATCGTCCGGCGGGACCACCCCGAGGTAGCGCTCCATCGCCTCGTTCCACAGCTCGGGCAGGTCCTTTGCCGCGATCCTCCCGTTGATCAATCCCTCTTCGAGCTCGAACCGGAGCATGATGTGCAGGTTATAGGTCACCTCATCGGCCTCCACCCGGATCAATGACGGTTCGACCACGTTCACCGCCCTGTAGATCTCCTCCGGCGAGGCTGCGGCGAACTGGGGGAAGACCTCGGAGATGATCGGGGAGAAGAACCGCCAGAACGGAAGGCTGCGCCCGACCATGTTCTCCCACATGCGTGATTGCGATTCGTGGATCCCCATCGATGCTCCGTCGTCAAGCCCGGTCCAGCGGAGCTCGTCCGGGATCCCCTGGTCGTACAGGGCGTGTCCGCCCTCGTGCATCGAGCTGTACAGCCCGGAGAACGGGTCGTCCTCGAGGAACCGGGTGGTGATGCGCACGTCCCCCGGTCCGGTCGTGATGGTGAACGGATGGACGGTCGTATCGAGCCTGCCCGCGGTGAAGTCGTATCCGATCGCCTCGAGCGCCCGCCGGGAGAGCTCGCGCTGCTTCTCCGCGGGAAACTTCCCGCGGGTGAACTCGGTGTGCGGCCGTGTCCCTTCATCGACGAGGTGCTTGATGAACGGGGCGAGCTTGTCTTTGAGCGGGGCGATGATCTCCCGCAGCTGCGCCGTGGTCATTCCGGGCTCGTACTCCTCGATCAACGCATCGTAGGGGTTTTCGGAGTAACCGAAATACTCGGCGAACCGGCGCGAGTAGTCGACCATCTTCTCAAGATGCGGGAGGAAGCTGGCGAAATCGGAAGCGGCGCGCGCCTTCTCCCACGCCGTCTCGCTCTCCGCCCGGGCGATGGAGAACTCCTCGAACAGATCCGGTGGGATTGCCCTGTAGCGGCGGTACTCCCTTCCCACCACGCGGACGCTTGCGCGATCCCGCTCCGAGAGATCGTCCCGTTCCTCAAGCTCCTCGAGGTAGCGGCCGAGCTCATCGGAGATCGAGAGCTCGAAGATCATCTTGGAGAGTTTTCCGATCACTTCAGCGCGGGCGGAGTGCCCCTTTTCCGGGAGGTGGGTGCGCTGGTCCCAGTGGAGCAGGGAAAGGCTCGAGTTGAGTTTACCGATCTCGCGCAGGTGCTTCTTGTACAGTGAGAGTGTATCAGACATCAGACCTCCTCGTTGTTTGCGATGTGCCGGGATTATACTGGGAGAAAAGGCCTATTTGAACAACGAAGAGAGGAATGATTCGGTGAGACGCAGCGGATGGCCGGAGAACCGGATCACCCCCTCGGGATCGAGGACGAAGGTGTGGGGGATCCCGTAGATCCCGTATTCGCGCGCCACCCCCTGTGAGGCGGATACCGAGCCCCAAAGCGCGATGAGGTCGTGGTATCCATTGGCTTCCAGATAAGAACGGGCGTCTGATGCGCTCCGATCGAGGCTCACCCCGAGGAGGACGATCCCCCGGTCCTTGAACTCCTCATAGTACTCCCGGAGCTTTGGCATCGAAGCCCGGCACGGCGGGCACCAACTCGCCCAGAAATCGAGGATCACCACGTGACCGCGGAAATCGGAGAGGGAGACGGACCTGCCGTCAAGATCGGGCAGGGTGAAATCTGGTGCCCGTTCCCCTACGTTTATCCCCACGGGAACGGAGCTTTCTACCGGGGGAAGCTTCTGGGGTTGCTCCGCTGCGGCTTCGGTATCTGTCGACTGAAGCTCCTCTTCTGGGGCTGGGGTTGCGTCTTGGCCTGAGGGGCTCCCAACCGGGCTGGACACAGGGTTTGTCGAGATGGTCGGCGTTCCGCGGTTGAGGAGGATCCCGGCGGTCACCCCGCCGCCGACGGCGATGACGAAGACCGCGGCGGCGATGATCCATGCGGTCCTGTTTCGGAACAGCGAACGCTTCTCGGCTTTCTTTTCTCTTTCCGACATGGTAATATCATGATACAATAATATTTAAATCTTCTCAAGTCGGAGCGAGGATGGACGAAAGGACATGTTGCGCGATCGCCGAGTTCATATCGGCGCTTTCCAACCCGACGCGGATCCGTATCCTGTGCGCGTTATTCGCCGGGGAGCGCTGCGTCGGGGATATCGCCGATGAGGTCGGACTGTCGCATGCTCATACTTCTTCCCACCTGCGCGTACTGTACGACCGGGGGTATCTCTCCCGCCGCCGGGAGGGGAAGAGAGTTTATTACGCCATCCGCGACCCCCGCATCCCGGAGTTCCTGAAAGGAGCGGCCAACATCGCGATCGGGGATGAATAACCGAAGTAGAATGCCGTTCCAGCTGTTGTTCTCCTACGCTATCGCGGGTTCACGCAGCCTTTCCGTTCAGCTCCGCGAACTTGCGGACCAGGGCCTGCTCCACGCATTTGGGGACGAACGAGCTCACGTCGCCGCCGTAGCGCTTGACCTCTTTCACGATCGATGAGGCGAGGAAGCTGTAGCGTCCGGCGGTCATGAAGAAGACGGTCTCGATGTCGGAGTCGAGGTCGCGGTTGGTCAGCGCCATCTGAAACTCGTAGTCAAAGTCGGAGTTTACGCGCAATCCGCGCACGATCGCGTCCACCCCGTATGACTTGGCGCAATCGATCAGAAGACCGTCGTAGGAGATCACCTCCACCCCCGTGATCCCGACCTCTTTAAGCGCCTCCTCGGTGATTGCCACCCGCTCATCGATGGAAAACAGGGGTGTCTTGTTCGGGTTGGCGACGATGGCGATCAGCAGGCTGGAGAACAGCTTCTTCGCCCGGCGGACGATGTCGATGTGCCCGTAGGTTATCGGGTCGAAGCTCCCGGGATAGATGGCACTGGTAATCGTCATTGTAAATGCATTCTATCCTGAACCGGCGAGGATCTCAACGTCGTCTCCCACCGGGCCGATGGCGGCGAGGTTGGCGAGATCCAAGCGGGCGAACCGATCCAGCACGCGGGCGATGTCCTCCTGGTTCACGCCGTCCACCCGGTGCATGAGCTCCTCAGGGGAGAGGATCTCCCTTCCGTTCACCGCCGCGTCCCCCAAGCGCGCTGCACGCCCGGAGTTGGTCTCCAACCCAAGGATGAGGTGCCCGCGCAGCTTCGCCTTGGCGAGCTTGAGCTCCTCCTCCGAGATCCCTTCTCGGCGCAACCGATCGAGCTCGGTCAGTGTTATGTCCACCACGGTCCGCAGGTTCTTCGGAGCTATGCCGGCGTAGATGATCCACGCACCGGCGTCGGAGTAGCGGGCGACGGAGCTTGTGACGGCATAGGCGAGCCCCCGCTCCTCGCGGATCAGTCGGAAGAGGCGTGAGCTCATCCCCCCGCCGAGGACGGTGTTTACGACCTCGAGCGGGAAGCGGTCGTCGTCCGACGCGGTGCTCCCCGGGAGGCCGAAGTAGAGCTGCACCTGTCCGATCTCACGGGAGTGGCGGATGCGCCCGGGATTGATCTCGGGCGGGACGCGGTCGAGCACGACCGGGCCGACCGGGGCGCCGTCGAAGTGCCGCGCCACGCCGTCGATAAACCGCTCTCGATCCAGAGCGCCGCACCCGACTACGACCATGTTCGCTGGACGGTAGAACCTACAATGGAACGCGGCGAGCGTCTCCGCCGAGGCGTTCTCGATCGTCTCCTTCTCCCCGAGTACCGGCCGGGACAGGGGATGCCCTCCCTTCCACAGCCCGCTTACGAACAGGTCATAGGAGTACTGGTCGGGATCATCGTCGTGGGCCCGGATCTCCTCCAGGATCACCCCCCGCTCCTTCTCCAGTTCCTCCGCGGCGAAGGCGGGATGCTGGACGAGGTCGGCGAGGATGTCGAGGGCGACAGGGAGTCCGTCGGCCGGGACGTCGGCGTAGTAGAAGGTCGATTCCTTCCCCGTGGCCCCGTTTATGTAGCCGCCGACCGCGTCGATCTCGCGGGAGATTTGAGCGGCGTCGCGCGTCTTGGTCCCTTTGAACAGCAGGTGTTCGAGAAAGTGGGAGAGGCCGGGATGGTCCTGCGGGTCATCCCGGCTTCCCACCCTGACCCACACCCCCACGCTCACCGAAAGGGAGGAGGGGACCTCCTCCCCCAGGACGGTGAGCCCGTTCTCCAACCGGGTGCGGAACACCCCGGGATAGAGTTCCTCGATCACCAACGGTCCTCGAACGAGTAGGACTGGTGCGGCTTCTCCTTCTCGGGAGGTCTGCTCTCCGGTTCGGGCTTCTTCTCCTGCTTCTTCTCCTCCGCTCGGTGCTCCGACTCCGGAGCGATGCGGCGGAGCTTGTAGCGGCCGCGGTCGTCGATGTCGAGGACCTCCACCGTGATCTTGTCCCCGGGTTTCACCACGTCCTCCACCCGGCGCACGTACTCGTCGGACAGGGCGGATATATGGACGAGTCCGGTTACTCCCGGAGCCAGCTCGACGAACGCGCCGTAGTCGGTGGTGTTCTCCACCGTCCCCTCGATGATGTCGCCGACCTTGATGTTCGACGCCGGCTTTTCCTCGCGGTGGTTGGACTGGCGTGCCCCGCGGCGGGACGACTCCCGCCGCTCACGGGTGCTCTCCCGGTGATTGTTGGATTGAGCCTTCTCCCCTTCCTTCTCCACCCGCCGCAGGTCGGGCCGGCCCATCTTGTCCTCACCGATCACCTCTACCGTGATCTCGTCCCCGGGTTTGACGATGTCGCGGACGTTGTCCACGTATCCGGAGGCGAGGTTGGAGACGTGCACCAGCCCTTCGGAGCCGTTTTGCATCTCGACGAACGCCCCGAAGTCCACTACGCGGGTGACCCTGGTCTTGAACACGGTCCCCACCTCGAGCTCGGCGGTCAGCTCCTGGATCCTCTCCTTGGCCGCGCGCACCGCCTCCGGATCGGTCCCGGCCAACCTCACCGTCCCGTCGTTCTCGATATCGATCTCAGCGCCGGTCTCCTCGATGATCTGCCGGATCATCTTGCCGCCCGGGCCGATGACGAGCCCGATCTTCTCCACCGGGATCTGGATCGTCTCGAGCATCGGGGCGTACGGTGAGAGGTGATCACGCGGGGCGGGGATCGTCTCCGTCATCTTGTCGAGGATGGCGAGCCGCGCCTCCTTGGCGCGGGCGAGGGCCTCGCGCATGATCTCGCGGTCGATCCCCCCGACCTTGACATCGAGCTGGAACGCGGTCACTCCGTCCCGGGTCCCGGCGACCTTGAAGTCCATGTCACCGCAGTGGTCCTCGTCTCCGAGGATGTCGGTGAGGATCACCCGCTTACCGGTCGCCTCGTCCTGGATCAAACCCATCGCGATCCCGGCGACCGGCTTTCTGATCGGGACCCCGGCGTCCATCAACGACAGTGAAGCGCTGCATACGGTCGCCATCGAGGACGACCCGTTCGACTCCAGGATCTCGGAGACGACGCGGATGATGTAGGGGAAGTCCTCCTCCGGCGGGAGTACCGCCTGCAACGCGCCCTCGGCGAGGTAGCCGTGCCCGATCGAGCGGCGGCTCGGGGAGCCGATGCGGCGCACCTCTCCGACCGAGTAGGGAGGGAAGTTGTAGTGGAGCATGAACCGCTTGCGCCCCTCCTTCATCATCTGATCGATGATCTGCTCGTCGCTGCGCGTCGCCCCCAGGGTGACGATCCCCAGGCTCTGGGTCTCACCGCGGCTGAACAGGGCCGAACCGTGCGTTCGCGGTAGGACCCCGACCTCACAGGTTATCTCCCGCAGCTCGTCCGGCCGGCGGCCGTCGACCCGTGTGCCAGCGGTCAGGATCAGCATGCGTAGGTACTCGCGGTGCAGATCGTCAACGATCGTCCCTATCTTCTTGGCGAGGGCGTCCGCCTCGTCCTTGGGGAGTCCAGAGCCGACGATCGCCTCGACCGCGCGATCGCGCAACTCCTCCACAAGGTCGTGGCGCGCCTTCTTGCCGGGGAGCCCTGGAAGCTTGGCGAGGTCGTTCCACACGAGCTCGCGCACGCGGGCCCGCAGGGCCGGGTCCTCCTCGAGGGGCGGGACCTCCCGCTTCACCGGGTTCACTCGGGCGACGAACCGCTCCTGCAGGGCGATCAGCTCCTGGATCGCGCGGTGGGCGAGATCGATCGACTCGATGATCTCCTCCTCCGAGAGCTCGTCCATCTTCCCCTCGACCATCGTCACCGTGTGCTTCGTCCCGGCGACGGTCACTTCCACTCCGCCCTCCTCCTGGGATTCGGCGTCCGGATTGACCACCAATCGTCCGTCCACCCGCCCGATCTTCACTCCGGCGATCGGCCCGGCGAACGGGGCGTCGGAGATCATCAGCGCGGCGGAGGCCCCGAGCATCCCGACGATGCTCGGAGAACAGTCCGGTTCGGCCGACAGGACGGTGGCCACGATCTGTACCTCGTCTTTGTAGCCCTCAGGAAAGAGCGGCCGGATCGGCCGGTCGATCATGCGCGCACTGAGGATGGCGACATCACTCGGCCGCCCCTCGCGCTTAAAGAATCCCCCCGGGATCTTGCCGCTCGCGTAAAACCGCTCTTCGTAGTCGACACGCAGCGGGAAATAGTCGAGTTCCTCCCTGCTCTCCTGTATGACAGCCGTCACCAATACTCTGGTATCACCGTAACTTGCGAGGACGGCACCGTTCGCTTGCTTTGCCAACCGTCCCGTCTCCAGGGAAACTTCTTTCCCATTAAATTGTATGCTCTCTTTTACTACCATGCTCTCACTATACTCCTCTGATTCCTAGTCTCTGAATCAATTCTTTATACGCCTGGAAGTCTTCACGTTTCAGGTACTTCAACAGCCGGCGGCGTTGACCGACCATCTTGCGCAGGCCTCGCTGCGAGCTGAAGTCCTTCTTGTGCACGTTCAAGTGCTCTGTCAGTTCCTTGATCCGCTCTGTCAGAAGCGCGATCTGCACCGGCGCCGAGCCGGTGTCCGTCTCACTCAACCCGTAGGTCCGGATCAACTCTTTTTTCTTCTCCGTGGTAAGTCCCATCTGTTCCTCCTTCTACTCCCGCATCCGCGCGGGGGATCTCCCTCCCGCCCAGGTGGGGATGAGTTTGGTTTCTATAGCGGTTTGCTATTCTCTTGACCTCGTATTTTACCCGATCTTCGTCGATGGTGGTGAGTGTCCGTTCCCGCATGAGGAACCTCCCGTCGACCATCACGTCGCTCACCGCTTCCCTGCCCGCGGAGTAGACGAGCGCCGAGATCGGATCGTACATCGGCAACGTCTCCAACATCTCGATGTCGAGCAGAACGATGTCCGCCCGGCATCCCTCTTCGATCTTTCCCGTGTCCCCGCTCCCCAGCGCCGTTGCGCCGACCGCGCTCGCCATCCTGAGCGCATCCTTCGCCGGGATCAGCATGGGATTCTCATTCACCGCTTTCGCCGCAAGTGAAGCGAACCGCAGCTCGGCGATCATGTTCAGGCTGTTGTTGGACGCCGCTCCGTCCGTCCCCAACGCCACGTTTACCCCGGCTTCGCTCATCCGCGCGACCGGCGCGGTCCCACTTCCCAGCTTGGCGTTGCTCTTCGGGCAGTGGACGACGCTTACCCCGCGTGCTTTCAGAATCTCGATGTCAGCGGGGCTTACATGCACGCAGTGGGCAGCGATCACCGGTCCGGAGAGGGCCCCCCATCGCTCGAGGAGCTCCACCGGGCTCACCCCGTCTCTTACATAGCAGTCCGCCACTTCATCCCGCGTCTCGGCGATATGGGTGTGAATCGGGACCTCATATTTGCGCGCCAGCTTGACCGCCATTTCCCAGACATCCTTCCCGCAGGTGTATACAGAGTGCGGTGCCACCGCGATCCGTATCCGCCCGTCGACGGTGTCGTGGAGGTGCGTGATCGTCCATTCCGTGCGTTCAAGCTCCTGTTTCCCCTTTTCATCCAGCCTTGGAGCGATGATCCCGTAGGAGAGGAGGGCCCGCATCCCGGACTCCGCTACCGCCCTGCCGATCGCGTCGAGGTGGAAATACATATCCGAAAATAGGGTCGTGCCGCTGCGGATCATCTCCGCCAATCCGAGGAGCGCCCCCCAGTAGATCTCGTCCTCGGTTAACCGGGCCTCGCGTGGCCAGATGTACTCTGACAGCCACTGGGATAAAGGGAGATCGTCGGCCGCCCCGCGGAAGAGAACCATCGGGAGGTGGGTATGGGCGTTCACCAATCCGGGGATCGCAAGCTTCCCCTCCCCCTGGATGGTCTCGTATCCCTCCTTCGCTTCCAGAGGGGATTCGCTCACGGTCTCAATTGTGTTCCCTTCGATGCGGATATCAACGCGTTTTAGAACGAGGGCCTCTCCAAGCGCCGCGGTGATCCCTTTGAGGACTATTCCCATTGCCCCTTCTTCATCTATCCTTATTCGGTTAGAATTATAGCTTACACCGCGTTGTTGCGCAACGGAGCCCTTGTCCGGATTGAGACGTCGGGATTATCATTTAGAACGATGCGAGGGGATGAAGCCAGGTTGGGACGAGCAGGGGAAGAGATCGCCCGCCGTTACCTGCGGTCCTGCGGCTATCGGATCGTTGGGCGCAACTGGCGCTGTCGGTTCGGGGAGCTCGACCTCATCGCCCGCGACGGGGACACCCTCGTCTTCGTGGAGGTGAAGACGCGCACCCGGGACGGATTCGGAGGGCCGGAGGGGGCGGTGACCCCGCGCAAGCGGGCCCGGATGATCGCCGCCGCCCGCGCGTATCTGCGTGAGTTCGGGGCCGACCTGCCGGTCCGGTTCGATGTCATCGCCGTACGGCCCGGGGAGGTGACCCTCTATCGGGACGCGTTTCAGGTGGAGGATGTTCTCTAGGCTGCTCTCTGCCGTGATTTCCGGGGTTGACGCCTCGCTCGTCGAGGTGCAGTGCGACGTGGCGAACGGGCTTCCCGCCTTTCAGGTCGTCGGGCTCCCGGACAAGGAGGTCACCGAGAGCCGTGAGCGGATCAGGAGCGCGGTCAAGAACTCCGGCTTCTCCTTCCCGGCGCGACGGATAACCGCCAACCTCGCCCCCGCCGACCTGCGCAAGGAGGGGGTGGGGTTGGACCTTCCGATCGCACTCGGTATCCTGATCGCCGCCGGAGAGATCCCCCAGCCGCGCGCCCGTTACCTGATCGTGGGAGAACTCTCCCTGGCCGGGGAGGTGCGGCGGGTGCGGGGGGTGCTCCCGATCGCGCTCTCCGCTTCCAAGGCGGAACTCGACGGGTTGATTGTCCCGGCGGAGAACGCTCCTGAAGCCGCGCTCGTGGAGGGGATCCCGATCTATCCGGTTCGCTCCCTTCGGGAGGCGGCCGCGTTCTTGGAGGGGAGCGAGACGATAGATCGCTTCACCGTTGATCGGGGGAAGTTGATTCGAATGGGCTCCTCCCCACCGGCGGTCGACCTGGGGGAGGTGAAGGGACAGGAACAGGCGAAGCGGGCGCTTGAGATCGCCGCGGCCGGTGGACACAACCTGCTCATGATCGGCCCTCCGGGATCTGGCAAGAGCCTGCTCGCCCGCGCCCTCCCCGGGATCCTGCCGCCGCTTTCGTTCGA
>JAJRTG010000193.1 GCA_024278395.1 Fidelibacterota bacterium
CAGGAGAACCTCGAGTTGGCAAAGGAGAAAATCTGGGCTATGATGAAGGAGGATCGTCTGACAGTCATGGCTTAGTCAGACACCAGCCCCGGAAAGGGCAACTGTCAGATTAAGTGTTAGTCACTACACCTATGAGGGATTGAAACGTCCGCCTGCATGATATAGTAAGTACGCGCCTTTTCGAGTTCGTAGCCTACCTATGAGGGATTGAAACATTTCAAAACAGGTAAGGCAATCAAGGGAATGGGCTGGTTCGTAGCCTACCTATGAGGGATTGAAACGCGCTCGGATCATATTCGAGCTGGGTGGCCTCATATCGTTCGTAGCCTACCTATGAGGAATTGAAACGAGGTGGCGATTTAAGCAGAAGGCGTACTGATCTATCATTCGTAGCTTGCCTGTGAAGGAAATGTTTGCCGCGGTAGCGTTAGCTGAGTATCCGCCGGATTGTGTTTCTGAGCCTCGGATAATGCGTTCCGCGCCAGTAGAGCTTGCCGCAGTCCCTGCAGATGAAGTACTCGTCCTGCCAGCGTGCGGTCTTCGGCGGGATGCGGTCGAAGACCTCCTCCTTCTCCGCTCGGATGAGCGGGCCGTTGCATGCAAGGCAGCGGGTGAACGGGCGCGCCTGCGAAGACAGATCGAACCGGCGCACCACCTCCCGTGCCTGCTCGATCGGGTCGGTCGACCTTACCCAATATCCGTGTGTGACCGCCCCGCGCTTCAGCAGGTCCCGATCGCGGGTGAGGATGATCCTTTTCGCGTTCAGTGCGGCTTCGACAAGGGCGGAGTCCTCCTTGCCCTCGAACTGTGCAGTGTCGAGACCGAGCAGGCGGAGGAGTCGGACGAGCTTCCCCAAGTGGACGTCGGCGATGAACTTCGGATTCCGCAGCGGCCGGTCCTGGAGCCGGACGAGCGGGGTGATGTCGAGCGATTCGAAGACCGGGTAGACCGCGATCCGATTGCCCGGCTGCAGCCGGTAGTCGAACCCGACGGAGCGGCCGTTCACCAGGATGAGATCGACCTCGACGTGTGGAATTCCCAACGCCTCGATCGCGTCCTTCACCGCCGGGGAGCCGTGGAACCGATAGGGGATCTCGCGGCGGCGGAGCCCAGGGGGGAGGAAGTCGTTCAGCTCCGCGTAGAACCGGAAGGTCGCCGCCCCCACGGCCCTCCCCCTTACAGCGATTCCAGTGCGTTCAGATCGACGTTATCCACCACGAGTCTCGTGAGCAGGGCCACCTTGTCCGTGTCCTCCACGGTGAGGAGCGGTTCGATCTTGTCGACCTGCATCGCCGTCGTGTAGGTGTCGGTGGGTACGAGGAGGAGCGGGATTCCCTGCTCGGTGGCGCGGGTGATCACGTTCGCCGGCGGGACGATGTTGTTGGTGAGCAGGATGCACGAGGTCCCTCCGGTATCGAGGGCGGCGAGGATCATGTCGCTGCGGTCCCCCGGGGTGATGATCAATTTATCCGGTTTGCTGAACACGGGCTTGTTGAGCACAGCCCCGACCGACATCGCTCCGACGAGCACGTTGCGGATGGTGCGGTTCAGGCCGCTCTCCCCGGCGATCACGCGCGCGAAGAGCTTCTCCGCCACCGTGCTCACCGAGAGGGTGACGAGCTCCGGCTCGTAGGGGATGATCCCGAAGACCGGGATCCCCAGCTCCTCGATCTCTTCGAGATGGGTTGTCTTGAAGTCTTCCGGCTTCTTCACCTTGTTGATGATCACCCCGCCGATGTGCGCCTCCTCGGCGCTGACGAACCGCTTGAGGAACGCGAGGTCATCGGCGATCTCGTCCTCTTCCCCTCCGGCGACGATCACGACCTGCAGCCCGGTCGCCTTGGAGATGGTGAGGGGGTCAAGGTATACGGACGCGCCGAACGCAAGCCCCTTCCCGGCCTCGATGTACAGGGCCTCCTTCTCCTTTCCCACCTCGGAGATCAATTCTTTCAGCTTCTCGGTGATCGATGCCTGGTCGTACATGTAACGGAGCTTGGAATGGTCGAATCCGATGGAGACGGCCTCCGGCTCCTCATCTAGGTCGAAGAGCTTGACGAGCAGCGCAGCGTCGTAGTCCCACAGGCGCTTCTTTCGATAGAGGAACCGATCCCCGAGAGGCTTTATATAGCCGAACCTTTTCCCTGTCGCCCTGGCCAGCCCGACGAGCAGGCTCGTCTTCCCCGCGTCCTTGCGTGTCGATGCGATGATAAATGAGTTCACTTCATTCACCCCCCTGGGCTTTCCTGAACAGAATCCTTACATCCACCGCCTTGACCCCTTCCCCGTGTTCGTAGGCGACAAGCGGGTTTATCTCGATGTCGGTTATATCCCTGACCCGGTTGACAAGCGCGCCGAGCTTGATCGCCACGTCGGCGATGGCGTCGATGTCCTTGCGCTTCTCGCCGCGCACCCCGAGGAGGAGGGGATATGCCTTGATCTCCCCGATCATGGCGTGCGCCGTCCTTCTCCCGATCGGGGCGGCGCGGAACGAGACGTCCTTCATTACCTCGACGTAGATCCCGCCGAGGCCGAACATCACGATCGGCCCGAACGAGGGATCCTGGCGCGCCCCGATGATCGTCTCCACCCCGGGCCTCACCATCTCCGCCACCTCCACCCCCTGGATGACCGCTCTTGCATTATAGGCGCGGCAGGAGCGCATGATCGCCTGGTAGGCGTCGATCACCTCGTTTCGGTCCTCCAGGTTGAGGGCAACCCCGCCGGCGTCGCTTTTGTGGATGATGTCCTTGGAGACGACTTTCATCACCACCGGGTACCCGATCCGCTCCGCCGCTTCCACCGCCGCGTCGAGGTCCTTCGCCACGATCGCTTGCGGCGTTGGAATTTCGAGAGCCGCAGCGACCTCCTGCGCTTCGTGGGAGAGGAGGAAGTTCCGTCCGTCGGCGCGCGCGCGCGCGATGACCTCTTCGATGGCGGCGAAATCGAGCGGGACCTCCTCCACCGTCTCCTCGGAGGTGCGGGCGTAGCTCCAAGAGCGGTACAGAGCCCCGAGACAGGAGACGGCCTCGTATACGTCGGAGAAGACCGGAATCCCCTTCTTCCGCAGCTCATGGATCGCCCGTTCGATCCGCTCCCCTCCGAACAGGGAGAAGACGATCGGTTTTTCCTTCCGGTAGCGCTCGTAGGTCTCCTGGAGGAGTCCTCCGAACGCCTCGGTGTCGAATAGGGCGGTCTCGCAGTAAAGCGATATCGCCGCTCCGATCTCGTCGTTTTCCAGCGCCAGCTCCATCGCTTTCTCGTAGTCGTCCGCCGTCGCCTGCCCGGTGAGGTCGACCGGGTTCTTGGTGGAGCCGAACTCGGGCATCACCGCCGAGAACGCCTTCTTGAGGCGCTCCTGGTCATCGTAGAGGGAGACCCCGTACTTCTCGCACGCGTCGGTGGCAAGGACCCCGATTCCGCCGCCGTTGGTGATGATCACCGCCTCCCTCTTCGGCGGGAGGGGCGCCTCGGCGAGGAATCGCGCCCA
>JAJRTG010000194.1 GCA_024278395.1 Fidelibacterota bacterium
CCCGGTGTGTGTGGGTCCTTCATTCGATCGACTGGACGTTGGGAGCGGGTTATCGCGCACTCTATCGGACATTTGTCCGTAGTATGCGTTACACGGACCATTCGAAAGGAGGAGGCAGTTGCTTATCGTTGTCTTGTTATGAAAACGAACGTGCTTGTCCGGATGGGATTCCTCTTTTTGGGAGGCCTCCTGGGGTACCTAATCGGCTTTTTTGCTATGAAGGGGCTGTGAATTCCCTTCCCTTCCGTCCGGGGTTCTATCCCCGGCTTGTAGAAAATGAGCGAAGAAGGCGAGAAGGACGCCGGCGAACAGACCTAGGACCCCGGCTACCGCCACGTTCATCTTTTTGTTGGGCCCGATAGGAGTTGAGGGCACAACGGGGTTTTCGATCGTTTGTATTGGTTCTGCAGTCTCAGCCCGGGCGATCTTCGCTTCCTGAAGCTTCGCTGCCAGGCTGTTATATGTATCGGTTAGGACTTTGAGCTCCCGATCGAATTGATTTAGGGTGTTCTCTACTTCCACGAGATGCGCCTGCTTTTTCTCAAGGACGTTCTGTGTCTCTTTAACTTGAGCCTCTAGATAAGCCACAGCCGCTTTCGCCGCCTCCACCTCCGCTTGGGTGATGGCGACCTGTTCCCGTAGGTTGACGTAGGTATCATTCAGAACGTGGTCTTTCACCGTTAGGTCGGGTAGAGAGCTGAGCTTTTCCGCGGGCAAGCCGCTCGAGATGAACTCCCATAACGCCTCCTTGGAAAGTCCGCGTTCAACTGTGAAGTATACGGGTTCCTGTTTAAGGGAGTATTCCAGAGAGGAGAGGTAGGCTTGCTTTTTGGTGAGCTCTTGCTTCTTTACGGGGAGTTCTTTTAAATAGGAATCATATACGGCTTGTAGCGCTGTAACCTCCGTCTGTAAAACGGTAACGGGATTTTTCTGTTGGTATGCGGTCTTCTCTTCTTCCTTGGCGGATAGTTCTTTGGCCACATCATCAAAGTTTTGCTTGATGTAATCGTATGATTGAGCTGTACGGCTCAGAAACAGCTTAGTGTTTTTCGCGGTAAATTCGCGTGCCCATGTCTCGGCAAGGGCTTTTATCTTCGCGGGGTCGGTACCGGTGAAGGTTGCGCGAAGGTACAAGGGAAACCGCCCGGGGAAGTTTTTAGCCGTCGTCTGCTCTATGTCTATCCTTAATGTCGAACGCAGAGAGCTTATGCTTGGCCCCCCTCCGTTGGGGTAGAGTGCTTGTATCACCGCTTGGAGAAGATCATTTGAAAGGGCAAGACGTTTGTAGGTTTCAGGGGAGAACACGGTTCCGCCTACCTCGCCGTTGACTTCTTGCGCCAAGGGGGGAAGGATCAGAAGGCTTGTTTCGGTTTGGTATTGCTTGGGTGCAGAGTAAGAAAGGGCGAGGGCTGTTCCTACTGCGACGAGGAAGGTAATGAGTACGATCCACTTCCCTTTCCAAAGGACACGCAAGTAATCGCGAAGGTCGACCTCATACTCGTCCATTGCAGCTCCCATCTCCAATATGATCATCCCGATAATACCACAAAGGCAGTCTTATTGAAACCCCCGCGAAAAAGATGTAATGGTTAAAATTACTGAACCCGTGATGCAATCAGTGACGCTTGGGAGATCAGCGAGTCGAGACGCTCTCACTACCGGACGATGATCCCCACAGCGATGACGACGATCAGCGCGATGAACACGTACGCGGCGTAGGCGTTCAGCTTCCCGTTGTGCATCCGCGCACAGCCCGCGGAGATCCCAGCCGCGAGCCGGGCGAGCGGTCGGAACACGAGCCGCTCGGGGAGGTACACGTCCCGCTGCACCCGCCGGATGGCGAGACGGAAATAGCCGGCCGCCGCTTCCCGGCTCTCCTCCTCCACCGTTGGATGGAATATCGCCTGGAAGATCACCCGCACCGGCTGGGAGAACCCGGTGGCGGTGTAGGTCATCTCCGGGGCGAGGCGTCGCACCCCACCGGCCCACTCCTCACCGCGCGCGACGCGGCGCCGTCGCGCGGCGAGCAGCCACACCGTACCCGCCGTCAACCCGAGCATGAGCAACAGGACGATCAGCGTGTACGCAGGCGACATGGCGTACACCACCGGGTTTTCCTTACCCCCGCGGTGGAGCACGACCAGCCCGCGGCCGGGGAGGAAGCTGCGCCCGGTCTGGGCCCCCAGGTCATGGAAGTCGGCGACGAACCCGGCGGGCAGCCCGCGCGTATCCGCGGCGGTGGTGAGGAAGAACGGCGGGACGAGGGCGTCGGTCGCGCTCGCGTGCGTGTACTCCCCGACCGCCCGGTCGATCGTGGGGATCACGTAGGTGGGGGTCACCCCGAGGGTCAGGCACAGCGCGGCGAGGATCAGCATCGGGGCGATCAGCGCCCGCGGCGCCCGGTTCGCCCGCTCCGCCTCCGGCGAGCGGGCGTGGCCGAGGAACGTCATGGCGAACGCCTTGACGAACGCGGTCACCGCCAGCGCGGCGGTCAGGGCGAGGATCGCTCCGGCGACGGCGAATGCCGCCTTCACCCCGATCGCGGACAGCTCCACGCTGCGCAGGATCGACTGCAGGGTGAGCCACTCGCTGGCGAACCCGTTGAACGGGGGGAGGGCCGAGATCGACAGCGCACCGACGAGGAACGCCAGCCCGGTCCACGGCAGCCGGTGGATCAACCCGCCGAGGCGGTCCATGGAGCGCGTCCCCACCGTCGCATCGACCGTTCCCGCCCCGAGGAACAGAAGCCCCTTGTAGACCGAGTGGTTGACCATGTGGTAGAACGCGGCGACGAACGCGATCGCCCCCAGGGTAGGGCGCCCGGCCGCGAGGAACGTCATCCCCGCCCCCAGGCCGACCGCGACGATCCCCATGTTCTCGATCGAACTGTGGGCGAGCATCCGCTTCAGATCGTCCTCGACCGTGGCGTACAGGATCCCGACCAGGGCGGTGACCGCTCCGATCCCCATCACCACCAGCCCGGGCCCGACCCCGATCGGCGGGAGGAGGTCGATGTTCACCCGCACGATCCCGTAGATCCCCACGTTGAGGATCACCCCGGACAGGAGCGCGGACACGTTCCCCGGCGCGGCCGGATGGGCGTGGGGGAGCCACAGGTTGAACGGGAACAGCCCGGCCTTCACCCCGAACCCGAAGAACGACAGGAGGAAGACCGCCCAGCGCGCGCCGTCGCCGATCCCCCCGTTCCCGGCCCGGATCGCGGCGAACTCGAGCGAGCCGGCGTGCACCGCCAGGACGAGGAGCCCGACCGCCGCCGCCAGCGTCCCCGCCTCGCTGATCACGAGCATCAGCCAGCCGGCGTGCGCGCTCTCGTCGCGCTCGTGCTCGTAAACCACGAGGAGGTAGCTCGTGATCGACATCAGCTCCCACACTACGAGGAACGACAGGACGTCGCCGCACCCCGGGATGAACGCGATCGACCCGAACATCGCCAGGTACCACGCCCCGAACGCGCGCAGGCTGTAGTGACCGCGGAACCGCGGCAGGTACCCGGCGGAGAAGATCGACACCGGGAGGAAGACGAGCCCGGCGGCGAACACGAACAGCGCCCCCATCCGATCGAGCCCAAGGACGATCCGCCCCAACCCGGGGATCGTCCACAGCCCGACGTGGAGCTCATTCCCGGCGAACAGGGCCGCACCGCTCACCCACATGGCGAGCACGGCGGCGACCGACCCGATCGCGGCGACCGCGCGGGGAACGTATCGGTCCGGGAGGGCGAGGACGACCGCCATCCCGGCGACGATAACCCCGAGGAACGCGAGCACGAGCGCGATCATCCCGCCCCCTCCTTCCGCCCGGCGGCGACGAGCAACCCGTGGAGCACGGCGAGCGGCGGTGGTGGGCAGCCGGGAACGACCACGTCGACCGGCACAGCATCTGCCGCCCCGCTGCCCGCGGCGAAGCTCGGGCCGAACACCCCGCCTGAGGCGGCGCACGTCCCCACCGCGATCACCCGCTTCGGTCCGGGCATCGCGGCGTACGCCACCCGCAGGGCGCGGTGCATGTGCGCGGTCACCGGGCCGAGGACGAGCATCAGATCGGCGTTACGCGGGGTGGGGGTGATGAAGAATCCAAGCCGGTGCATGTTGTAGTACGGGTTGTTGAGCTGCCGTACCTCGCTCAGGCACGCCCCGCAGCTCCCGGCGTCGACCACAAGCACGTGGAGCGACCCGCGGAACGGGCGGCCGAGCCCGCTCTCAGCAGCGGCGACGGTCGCCCACTCGTACGTCTCCTCCCAGGGGAGATCACCGCGGCAGGCGGAGCAGTGGACGCAGCGGCGTCGGTCGATCACGACACCGCCGCCCGCGGCGGAGATGGCCCCGCTCGGGCAGCGGGCAACGATCTTCGCCGGATCGGCGACCTCGCCCCCGCGCGGCCGGCCCGGCGTCACCCCAGGGGCGCTCTCCTCCTCCCGCGGATAGCCCGTGGTCACGATCCCGGTCTTCAGTCCGGCAAGTACCCATCTGCTCATACCGTCCTCCTCAGCGATCGTTCTCCGCCGCCGCCAGCCCGAACGTGGCCAGGATGATGGGAAAGTCCTGGAACGCGAACCCTTCAGCGGCGAGGTGAAACCCGTGCCAATTGGCGAACGACGGCGGCAGGATCCGCCACTCGGCCACGGCCCCGTCATCATCGAGCCGCACCCAGTGCACCGCCGCTCCCCCCGGTGCCTCGACCCAGCCGAGCCCCTCACCGGCACGCGGCTGGATCGGCGCGGACACGCTGCCGTCCGGGAGCCCGTCCGCGAGCGCGGTGAGAAGCCGCGCCGACTCCCGCGCCTCGGCGAACAGGACCCGCAGCCGCGCGTAGCCGTCCCCCTCCTCCTCGCGCGCCACCCGGAGCCCCAGGTCGGCGTACCCGCCGTAGGGGAGGATGACGCGCAGGTCGCGGTCGATCCCGGACGCGCGGGCAACCGGACCGACGAGCCCGTATCGGCGGGCCTCATCCGCGGTCACGATCCCCACCTGCTCCAGTCGATCGAGGAAGCTCGACGACCGGGCGAGAGAGCGCTCGAGCCCCTCCAGCCGCCGCGCGATCGCTCCGGCTTCCGCCGCTGCTCTCCGGCAGTCATCATCCGCGAGATCGCGCCGCAGCCCGCCGGGAACGGCAAGGCCGAACAGGTAGCGATGGCCGGTGAGCCCGGCGGACAGGCGCAGCAGCTCCTCCTCCAGGATCGCCGCCTGGCTGGCGGCGACGGCGAGGCCGGTCGAGGAGCAGATCCCGTGGATCGCTGCGGTGTGATGGCGCAGGCGCTCGAGCTCGGCGATGAACGCGCGCAGCCGCGCCGCCCGCACCGGCACCGCTACCCCGCACGCCGCCTCTACCGCCCGGGAGAACGCCGTGGCGTGGGCGAAGCTCGCCGTGCCGGTGAACCGCTCCGCCAGGAGCAGGACCGCGGCGATCGTGCGCCCGCGCGCGATCGCCTCCACCCCGCGGTAGTTGTAGAACAGGCGCGGGATGACGCGCACGATCTCCTCTCCCACCGTCTCCAGTTGGAAGTGGACCGATTCCTCGACTCCGGAGAAGATCGGCCCGATCGGCATCGAGAACGCGCCCGGGGCGTGCAGCACCCGCGGCGGGGCCCAACCAGCAGCGGCGTCCGGCCGCGGTGACGGGCGGCGCACGTCGAACCCACGGCGCATCGGGTTCGTCCCCTCCGGCCACTGCTCGTGGAGGACGAACTCCCCCAGGCGCGGATGGCCGGAGAACGCGATCCCGAAGAGATCCTCGGCCGCGCGCTCGTGCCAGTCGGCGGCGTGCATCCGCGCGCTGATCGACGGGAACGTCGGCCGATCGGACCGGGACACGACCCGGATGATCGCACGCTCGCTGTAGAACAGGTGGCGCAGGGTCCAGCCGTCCCGCTCCTCGACGATCAGCCCGGCGAAGGCGCAGTCGTACGCGGTGAACAGCGTCTCGCACACCCCGGCCAGGTCCGCGGCCGAACAGGGGACGGTGAGCCCCCCATCGCGCTCGACCCGTGCTTTCACCCCGAATCGCTCGGCCAACGCCGCGGCCAATCGCTCAACTTCCATCTTTCATCACCTCGAAAGCGCCTCCGCCGCCAGGCGCAGGAGGGCGTGCAGTGGACCGGGGAGGTAGACCCCGAGGACGATCACCGGGATCCCGGCGATCGCCGCGGCGATCCGCGCGCTCACCGGGAGACGCGCCGGTTTCATCCCTTCCGACGGCTGTCCGAACGCCATCCGCGCCACGTGCCACATGATCCCGACGAACGCGATCGCGACAAACAGGGCGAGGAGCCCGACCGCGAGGAAATCCCCGGCCGCGATCCCGGCGCGCATGATCGAGAACTCGCTCAAGAACACGACGAACGGCGGCGCGCCCGCGATCGCCAGCCCGCCGATGAGGACGGCTGCCCCGGCGAGGGGAGATCTCCGGATCAGGCCGCGCACCCGCTCGATCTCGCGCGTCCCGACCGCGAGCAGGACCAGCCCGGCGGCGAGGAACGCGAACGATTTAGTCACCGCGTGGGCGAGGAGCTGGTACACCGCCCCGTACGCCGCGCCCGCTGAGCCGAACCCGGCGGCGGTGATGATGATCCCCATGTGCTCCACGGTGGAGAACGCGAACAGCCGCTTGTAGTCGCGCACCTGCAGCAGCAGGAACGCCGCCGCGCCGACGGAGATCAGGCCGAATACCTGCGCCCAGACACCGGCGTGCACCCCGCCCGCGAGCGGGATCAGGCGCAGGATCACGTACAGGACCGCGCTCGTCTCCACACCGGAGAGCAACAGGCAGACCGGGGTCGGCGCCTGGCTGTGCGCGTCCGGGAGCCAGGTGTGCAGCGGGACCAGGCCGACCTTGGTCCCGAACCCGACGAGGATGAGGAGGAACGCCGTCCCGAGCAGGGCGGGCGGCATCCCGGCAGCAGCGCTCCGCACCCCGTCCCAGGTGTACGCCGATCCGCCCGCGGCCCGCAGCCCCCAGAACAGGATCAAGAACCCGAGGAGCGCGATCGCCGCCCCCATCAGGGTGAGGACCGCGTACTTCCACGCCGCCTCCAGCGCCGGGCGATCGCCGGCGTAGCCGACGAGGAACACCGAGAACAGGGTGGTCAGCTCGACCGCGATCCACACCATGCTCAGCTCGGCCAGCAGCGGCACGGCGAGGATCGAGCCGAGGAACAGGTTGTAGCTCGCGTAGTAGCCCCGCAGCCGCCCCTCCGCCCTGGTCCGCGCCATGTACCCGATTGAGAACACCGCCCCGGTCGCCCCGACGAACGAGATGAGGAGGAGCAGCAGGGCGGATAGCCCGTCGGCACCGATCCAGCCCGGGATCCCGGACGCGCTCCCGCCAGCAGCGACCGTCAGGCCGACGTGTACCGACAGCGCGAACGCGGCCAGGGCGGCGGCGACGGTGACACCCGGCGCGGCCCGCCGGTCGAGCGCCGCGACCGCGGCGGCGACGATAGGGATGACAATGATCGCGATCAGGATCATCGCTCCCCCTCCTCCCGCAGCTCGGTCAGCCGCGCCACTTCGGTGTGCCCGGTGCGCTCGTGGATGAGGCGGGTGAGCAGACCGACGACGAACGCGAGCACCAGGGCGTCGAACGCGACCGCCAGCTCGGCGATGATCGACAGCCCCGGGGCGATGGCGATCCCCGCGAAGAACGCGGAGTTCTCCATCGTGAGGATGGCGATCAACTGTGGGACGGCCTCGCGCCGGACGGTGAGGGTGTAGCCGCCGAGCAGCAGCCCGGAGATCCCGATCGGCAGGTTCACCGCGGCGAACTCCGCGCCCGCGGCGGCGAGGAGGACACGAGCGATGAAGTAGGAGAGGACGGCGAGGCCCAACGCGACGAGGAGCGACGCAGTCGCGTTTATCGTCAGCGCCACCTCGCGCCGGGTGAAGATCCGTTCGGGCACCGTCCGCCGCAGCAGCCATGGGATTACGATCGGCTTGGTGATCAGGGTGATCAGCCCCACCGCCACCAGGTGCCACGACGCGCTGCTCCCGCCGATGAGCAGGGCGGAGGCGGCGAGGAGGATCGACTGGTACACGAACTGCTGCAGGCAGCCCCGCACCTGCCGCGTCGCCACCATGGCGAACGAGGTGAGGAGGAACAACCCGCCGATGAGCGCGTTCACCGAACCGATCACACCGTGCGCCATCTCCTCCTCCTACAGGGCGAACAGACGGGCGATCATCGCCACCACCGCGGTGACGAACGCCGCGCCGAGGAACTCGCTGATCCGGAACAGCCGCAGCTTGGCCAGGGACGACTCCACGATCACCAGCACCACGATCAGCCCGAGCATCTTCAGCAACACGAGCGGGATCGCCAGCAGGACCGCGCCGACGCTCGTGGTGGCGGCGAGCCCCCACGGCGCGACGAGCACGTTGAGGAAGATGCACATCAGCACGAACGCCTTCATCTCCCCGCCCCACTTCATCAGCGCCGCGCCCCGCCCCGAGTACTCGAGCGATTTCGACTCGTCGATCATCGCCAGCTCGAAGTGCCCGGCCGGGTTATCCACCGGGATGCGTCCGGTCTCGGCGATGATGATCATCAGGAATGCAAGCACGATCAGGACGTGCGACGGGGCGAAGAAATCGGCCGGGGACGCCACCCAGCGCTGCTGGACGATGTACGGGATGGTCGATCCGGCGACGAACGACACGGTGAAGAACACGATCATGAACACCGGCTCGACGAGGAAGCTCACCATCCGCGTGCGGCTCGCCCCCATCGGCCCGTACGGGTTACCGGCGTCCACCGCGGCCAGGCAGGCGAAGAACCCGGCGAGGGCGAGGATGAACCCGCCGCCGAGCATGTCCCCCATGAACGCGAAGAACAGCGGATAGCTGGTGAGGACCGGGATGAGCATGGCGACGAACAGCGGGGCGACGAACGCGATGTACGGCGTAACCCGGAAGATCCAGGAGGCGCGCGCGGACACGACCTCGTCCTTGTGGAACAGCTTCCACAGGTCGCGGTACGGCTGAAGGATGCTCGGTCCGCGCTTGGACTGCACGATCTCCTTGAGCCGGGCGTTGGTCCCGGCCATCAGCGGGGCGAACACCATGACGACCAGGACCTGGAGGACGTTGTACAGGATCCTGGCCGTCATCGCGCCCCCTCAAAACGACGGATGTAAGACAGCATTACCCCTCCCGATATCCTTAGGTGGGGTACCGAAAACGGAAAACCCCCACCAAGAGCAGATCGTTCTTGGTAGGAGTTATTAGTCCTTGCGGACGCTTACGGGCGAACTCCATCGCCGCACGGTGACCGGGACGGATTATACCGGACTGCCAGTGACGTGCAACCAGAATTATCCTGCCAGCCGCCGGACGATCGATTCGGCGAGTGATTTGGGGATCTCGGGCAGGGCCGCGATCTCATCGACACTCGCCTGCTTGAGCTTCTCCACCGAGCCGAACGCCTTGATCAACGCCTTCCTCCGCTTCGGCCCGACCCCCGGGATCTCGTCCA
>JAJRTG010000195.1 GCA_024278395.1 Fidelibacterota bacterium
GGACAACCCGGGATCGGCCTGGTGCACGGCCTCGACGTACTCAGTGAGGGTCCCCTGCCGCAATCGTACATCAGGAAGGCGCTCGTTCAATCGTCGGAGGACCTCCAGGATCTCCCCCTGCGGCCCCAGATGGTCGCAGCCGTTGGGGATGAGTATCGTTTCAGTGGGGCTCCATTCCTCGATCAGGTGGAGGAGTTTGACCAGGGGTTCTTCCCGGGGTAGCCGTCCGCGTTCCTGCAGTTCCAGCATGGGAAAGGTGGGGACGGTTGGATCGTCGCATAGGAACGCTCCGCTGCAATATCCGGTTTCCATTACGTGGGTGAACACCCGCGAACCGTCCGGACCCTCCCACAGAAAGTCGAGCGATCCCGCGGCTTCCACCGCCAGGTCCGCCCCCCGCATTATAAACAGCGTCCCGATTCCGAAGCCCTGCAGTATCTGGGGGAGTTGGGCGATGTGACCGAAGCTGTCGGGGAGGTACCCCTCCTTCATCGTTCCCCCGAAACGGCGGGCGATCCGGTCCCCCAGGAGGAGATTGCGGATCATAGCCTCACCGGAGACGAGAAACTCATCGGGTTGGATGTACCACGGCCCCACCTGCAGGCGGCCGGTCCGAATCAGCTCCTTTATGATCTCCTCCCGTTCCGGACGGATGGCTAGGTAATCCAGCAGGGGAATCACCTGCCCGTCCAACATGAATCGGTACTCCGGCTCACGTTCCATGATCTCGAGGAGTTGGTCCATCCCCTGCACCAGCCAGTAGCGGAACTCCTCGAACGTGAGATACCATTCTCTGTCCCAGTGCGTATGCGAGACTACGATCGCGTCATGTGCTTTCTTCTCTCGATTCACTGCAGGTGCTCCTTCTCGTTGATTGTCAAATATCCCCTATCTCTTGACCGCTCCTCCGAGCAGGCCGGCGATCAGGTAACGCTGGGCGATGACCAGGAAGGCCAGAACCGGGATCATCCCTATGACCATCGCCGCGGTGAGGGCTCCCCAGTCGATCCGATACAGCTTTACGAACTCCATCAACGTGATCTGGAAGGTCTTCAACCGATCGGAATACAGGAAGAGCAGCGCGAAGATGAACTCATTCCACGAAAAGATGAACGCGAAGATCGCCGCGGTGGCGAGCCCGGGTATCGACAGCGGTAACGTTATCCGCCGCAGGGCCCCGAGCCGCGTGCACCCGTCGATGAGGGCCGACTCCTCCAGCGCGCGGGGGATGCTGGCGAAGTAGTTTCGCAGCATGAAGGTGAGCAACGGCAGGACCAGCCCTTGATAGACCAGGATCAACGACCACAACGTGTTCAGCAGGTGCAGGGTACGGACGAGGAGGAACAACGGGATGATGTTCACCACCGGCGGGATCAGATAAAGCCCCAGTATGCCGGCGCTCACCAACCCCTTCCCCCGGAACCGGAAGCGCGCCAGCGCGTAGCCGGCCATGCTTGCGGCGATCAGGGAGAGAGCGGTGACGGCCAATGTCACCAGTAGGCTGTTCTTTATCCCCTGTACCACCTGGGTTTTGGTGAACACGAATACGTAGTGTTCCAGTGAGAAATGGTGCGGAACCAGCGTGGGCGGGAAGTTCGCCACCTCGCTGGCCGGTTTGATCGACGTCACGAACACCCAATAGATCGGAAGCAGGGTGAAAGCGGCGTAGAAAACCAGGAATCCATAGATGAACAGCTTGTATAGCTTCTTCATTTCTGTCTCCCCACGGTGTAGAAGTAGAGCACGGCCAAGAGCGCGTTGATCGCCAGCATTACGATGGCGATCGCGGCACCGTAGCTCAGCAGCCCGTACTCGAACGCGGATTTGTACATGTACATCGCGGTGGTCAACGTGGCGTTCGCCGGGCCGCCGCGCGTCATCACCAGGATGGTATCGAACAGGTTGAACGTCCACATGGTGGTCAGGATGAGGTTGATGGTGAGGGTCGGGCGAAGGAGCGGAACGGTGATGTACCAGAAGCTCTGCCACGATGTCGCCCCGTCGACGCGCGCCGCTTCGTATGGCTCGCTGGGGATGGTCTTCAGTCCCGCCTCCACAAACAGCATGGTGAACGGGGTGCCGCGCCAGATATTGGCGATGACCAGCGCCCACAGGGCCATCCGCATGTTGTTGAGCCAATGGACCGGCTGCAACCCCACTGTCCGCAGAATGGAATTGATCATCCCGCCCTGGTAGTTGTACATCCAGATCCAGCTGTAGCCGATGATCAAGGCGGACAGGATCCACGGGACGATGAAGACGACGCGGAAGAAGCGGGCCGGGCCGGGATGATAATGAAGGATCAACGCAAGGATCACTCCCAGGCCGAACTGTCCCAACAGGGAGCCGATGACGAAGTAGACGGAGACCCCAAGCGAGTGGAAGAACGTGGGATCGTGAAACAGCTTTAAGTAGTTGCTAAGGCCTGTAAATGGAGCACCGGTCAGCAGGTTCGTGGTCTTCAGATCGAACAGGCTGATGTAAAAGTTCCATAAAAAGGGAAACAGGATGACGGTGAATAACAGGAGGAGCAACGGGGCCAATAGTAAATAAGGCAGGGTACGTTCGCCGTTTATGATTCCTTTTAGTGTAAGCATATTGTTAGTCGAGTAAGAACGGGGAGGGGGCTCTCCCCCTCCCCTTGCGTTCTTTAGCTCCCGAGGATGGAACGGACCTTGGTGGCTGCGTCATCCAAGGCCTTTTGCGGATCGACGCCTTGGAAGATGGCCTTCTGCATCGCCTCGAACACCGCGTCGGCCACCTGGTTCCACTGCGGGATGGCCGGGCGTACGCGGGCGATGGACGCCAGCTCGGAGTAGAAGTTGAAGAACTCGATGTTCTTCGCCAACTGGCTCTTGTACGGCTCCGCCATCAGCGCCGCGCGGACCGGGATCCGGGCCAGAGCGCTGCCGTATTCGGCCATTACGTCGGCGCGGATGTAGGCCTGGAGCACTTTGCACGCTTCGGCAAACCGATCAGGGGCCTTCTGCTGAAGGATCGCCGGGATGGTCATGATCCAGCCGCCGGACAGGGTGACCGGAACCTTCCCCGGCTCGGAGACGGGGTACGGAAGGACCGCTACCTTCTGTTCGCGCTCCTGTGCGGTGGTGTTCGGGAAGCGGGATTCACTGGTCGCCCAGTTCCCGTGGATGTACACCGCCCATTTGCGCGCCGCCCAGTCGTTCCCCCAGAAGCACTGCATCTGGGGCTCGACTCCGGCCTTCTTCACCAGGTCCACTAGGAACTGCAACGCGCGCACGCCGGCCTCGGAGTTAAAGGCGGGCTCGAGCTTGCCGTTCACTGTCTTCAGGATGTCTCCACCCTCCGACCAGAGCAGGGGGTAGAAGAAGAAGTCGGCCGCGTAGGCTCCTCCCATGTCCAGCCGGAATCCGCCGATTCCCTCGGAGGCCAAAGCATCGTTCAGCTTCTTGATCGCGGGGATGGCGGTGTTCCAGTAGAGGAGATCCCCCGGGTTGACCCCCGCCTTCTGCAGGAGGTCAGGCCAATACATGGTGGCACGCACGTCCGTGTCGTACCAGATGCCGTAGTATTTTCCGCTTCCCGCTGGCCACTGGGAGCCATCGCGGAACGCGGGGAACCAATCCGTCGCTTCCTTGGAGACCACGTCGCTCAGATTCGCCAGGTAGCTACCCTCGACAAATTCTCCCAACCAGATAGAATCTACCATGACGATGTCTGGAGCAACGCTGGGGTCACCAGTAGCTAAGGTCGTAGAAAGCTTCATCCTTAGCTCGTTGTACGGGTATTGGGAGATCTGAAGGTCAATCCCCGGCACCAGGCTTTCAATCGTCTGCTCCACGGCTTCCAGGCCGTAGCCTTCAGACTCCCAAACCTTGATCACCGTCGGGCCGGCCAACGCGACCACCGACAATCCGAGAATTGCAACCAATGTCCACGCTAAGTACCGCTTAACCATGTGCATTCACCCTCCTCGTTTTTAGAGTAGAAGTTTGGCTCCTGTGTTGAGTGTTCCTTTGGGCATCACCTCCTCTTTCCTTTTCTAAGAATCGGCCTGGCATCCGCAGGATTCCCGCGGGACAAGGTCACCGGGAATCAGAATCGGATGCTCGGTCTCTTCTCCGTCTATCGTCTGAATCAGCCGTTTGACGGCCCAATAGCCCAACCAATATTCGTGAAGATCCACTGTGGTGAGCGGCGGTGTGGAATGTCGGGCGAGATCCGTGTCGTTGACGCAAACGACGGCTACGTCCTGGGGGACCCGCAATCCCCGCGCCCGCAACGCCCGGATGGCTCCGAGAGCTTGTACGTCGCTTCCCGCAAACAGGGCTGTGAAATCATGGTTTGGAATCTGCTCCCATACCACTTTATATGCAGAGGGCTCAACGAGTTCCGAATGCCATACCAACCGTTCGTTGTAGGTGAGTCCGGCCTCTTCCAATGCTCCCCGGTATCCCATCATGCGGTCAACGCAGAATGTGAAATGCGAAGGCCCGTTCAAAAAAGCGATCTTGCTGTGTCCATGTTCGATGAGATGGTGCGTTCCGATGCGGCTGACCTGCATGTTGTCGTTGTCCACGTACCTTGCTTCCTCCAGTGGGCGGCCGATGAAGACGAACGGAATGCGGTGGCGTTTGAGATCGTGCAGGTACGGGATCTCCACCGTCGGGTTGGTGATCAGAAGCCCGTCCACCCTGCGCCCGCGGATCACCGTTTGCACCCGGGAGACCGCTTCTTCCTGGGATTCGGCGATATGCAGGGAGAGGGTGTAGCCGTGTTCGGCGGTGGCCCGGTGCATCCCGCGGATTAAGTGGACGAAGAAGCCCGAGGAAGCGAACAAGTGTTCGAGGGAAATGGGGGTGATCAAACCGAGGTTGCGGGTCCTTCCGTCGGCGAGGTTCTTCGCCATCATGTTGGGGTAATACCCCAGCTCTTCCGCCGCTTGAAGAACCCGAAGCCGCACCTCTTGACTGACGTATGGCTTACCGTTCAGGGCTAACGAAGCGGTGGAAACCGCAACCCCTGCACGTCTTGCCACGTCTCGAATCGTTGCCGGGCTTCTCATATTTTATCGAACCGGTTCGAGTATAACATTGATCTTTCTGTTCGACAAGACGGGAGCCCGTCACGTCCAGGTGCCGAAGCATGGTTTTCACGATCCGTTGCCGGATATATGAAACAAGGTAGTTATGGGTTTTATCGCCGGGTTGTCGTGCGGTGGAACAGGGATACGGAAATCGAGATCAGAAGGGGGGATCTTTCTCGAACCGATTCGAGAAAGATTGCAAATTCTGTATGGCTATGGATTTGGACTGTCTTGACAAGATGATCAGCACGAGAATTGGGGTGACCACGGGATCGCCGAAGCATATGGCGACGTCCGGATTAGAGAAGCGTGTTTCTTCTCTTGACGTCCCTGTTACACGGACATGCTCTTCCTCAATCTGCGAAGGTGAATGATCGCTGCATGGAGGAGGTCCTTGCTCTCCGGCCGGTTTAGCCACAGGTTGGCGCCGGAGGGATGGGGTAGGGGGAGGATTAACCTGTCGTCGCGGTTAAACACTTTTCCTACCGCCTCGTCGAGCCCGATCTCCCCGAGGAACCGGGAGATCGCGATCCGGCCGACCGGGATGATCAGCTTGGGGGCAACGATCTCGAGTTCACGGGCGAGGAACGGGGCACACAGCCTGCGTTCGGCGGCGGTCGGCACGCGGTCGCCGCGGGCTCCCTTCTTCCCCGGATAGCACTTGGTGACCGCGGTGATGTACTGCGTCCTGCGGAACTCGTCCTCCACGAACCCGGCCTGCCCGAGCCAGGCGAAGAGCCTTCTTCCCGCAGGGCCGTCGAACGGTCTTCCGGTCCTCGTCTCGTTCAGGCCGGGTGCCTGGCCGACGACCATGATCCGCGCCGTGGCGACGCCGGAGAAGATCGGCCGCGGCGTGATCGGGTAGCCGGCATCCAGGCATCTCCGGCAGCGGCGCATCTCCGCGTGCAGTGCAACCAACTTTGCTTCTCGGTCTCCCCGCGGCATGGTGTAATCCTACCCGAGGACCCGGGGGATGGGAAGAGCGGGCTTGGCTGCGGATGCCTTCCTGCGTATCCTATTTCCCATTCCGACGATCAGGGGGTGCCGATGACGTTATTCGTCTACATCGTCCGCGTTATATTTCGTGTCCTCTCCCATCCGTTCCGGCTCCTGCGGCGGCCGCCGGACTACGTGTTGTTCACCCTGGAGGGAGCATATCCCGATATCCCCCTCCCCAAGCAGGGGTTCCTCCAGCGTCGGCTGACCCCGAAGAGAGTGAGCCTCATGGATCTGGGGCAACAGTTCGACCGCGTTGCCCGTGACAGCCGCGTGCGCGGGGTGATCCTGCACATCGCCGGACTCAAGGGATCGATGGCGCAACTTCAGACCCTGCGCGGCTTCATCCGAAAGCTGAAGCAGGGCGGCAAGCGCGTTATCGCCTGGGCCTCGGGTTACGACATGGGGGGGTACTACGTCGCCGCGGCGGCGGACGAGGTGCTCCTCGCCCGCGGGGGAGGGATCGGGCCGCTCGGCCTCGCCCGCGGCTACGTGTTCCTCGCCGACGCTCTCTCCCGGGTGGGGCTGGAGGCGGACTTCGTGCAGATCAGCCCGTACAAGACGGCGGCGGACATGCTGACGCGATCAGAGATGTCGGCCGAGGCGCGGAGGATGGCGGAGTGGCTCATCGATGACACCTACTCGACGATCGTTGCCGATGTCTCCTGCGATCGGAATCTCGTTCCGGACCGGGTCAGGGCGCTGATCGACGGCGCCCCGTACACGGACGAGGAGGCGCTGACGGCGGGAGCCATCGACGGGATCATGAACCAGGAGGAGCTTCCCGACCACCTCGCGGAGGCGGGGCGGCCGGCGCGGATCGCTCCGTTCTCCGCGTGTCGGGGAAAGCTCATGCCCCGTCCGCTCGTCCGTCCGGGCGGGTACCTCGCCCTGATCCGCGTAGAGGGGACGATCGTCGACGGACACAGCAGCCGGCCGCCGACCCCGACCCCGCGGATTCCGCTCCTGCTTGAGCCGCGCACCGGCGACCTGACCGTGGTGCAACAGGTACGCCGCGTCCTGCGGGACAGGCGGGCTAAGGCGATCCTTCTGTTCATCGACTCCGGGGGCGGATCGGCGACCGCGTCCGAGGCGATGGCATCCGCTCTGCACCAGCTTGCGGAGAAGAAGCCCGTCATCGTCTACATGGCGTCCGTCGCCGCATCCGGCGGGTATTACGTGGCGACCCCGGCGGTCCACATCGTCGCCCAGCCCGGGACGATCACCGGCTCGATCGGCGTCCTCGCCGGCAAGCTCGTGAGCGCACGGTTGCTGAAGAGGCTGCTCATCAACCGCGAGATCATCCAACGCGGCGAGCACGCCACCTTCTTCTGGACGGAGCGCCCGTTCACCGCGGAGGAGCGGGCGCGGCTGTTCACGTCGATCAGACGCACCTACGACCTGTTCCTCGACCGGGTGAGCGACGGGCGCTGGTTGAGTAAGGAGGAGATCAACGCCATCGGCGGAGGGCGGGTGTGGACCGGAAAGCAGGCACTCGCCCATGGATTGGTGGACGCATTGGGAGGACTGGATGCCGCGCTTGCCAAAGCACGGGAGTTGGCCGGGCTGTCACCGCGGTCTCCGGTGCGGGAGGTTCCGGTGCCGAAGCGGGACAATGCGCCGATCCCCTCGACCGTCGCGCTCCTCTCCTACGCCGCTGCGGGGATGGAGCCGTTTCGTACTAGAAAAGCGCTCTGCCTTTCGCCGCTGCTGGAGGTCAATGACGTGGTTATTTGAGCGCCTCTTCCCGCTGGAACGAGCGGTGCGGGGAGAGGATCTCGAGGATCTCCCGGTCCTCCGGGGACAGCTCATCCTGGGTCACCATGCGCGCGAGTAGCTCCCCCAGCCCCGGGCCGAGCATGAACCCCTGGCCGCACATCCCGATCGCCATCAGGTACCCCTCGATCTGATCCGACCAGCCGACGAGCGGCGAGCCGTCCGGGCTCATCGGGTACAACCCGCGCCAGGTGCGGCGCACGCGCAGGTTGAGGAGCTTTGGCATCAGCCCGACCATGCGGCGGGAGACCATCGGCAGGAACGCGCTCGTCTCGCGCCGATCGAACCCGGGGAACGGCGGGTCCGGGGTGATGCAGAACACGACCTGGCCGGTACGGTGCTGGAAGAAGTAATAGTTCGCCGAGCCGGGCGCGGGCCGGATGTCGACCACCATCGGGGAGAGGAACGGAGCGACCGGTTCGGTGATCCCGCCCTCGTGCGATTCCGGCTGCACCGGATGCGCGAGGCCGAGGAGGTTCCCGATCTCATTCGCCCACGCCCCGGCGGCGTTCAGGATCACCCGCGTCTCATACGTTCCCACCTCGGTGCGCACCGCGCGCACCCGACCGGCAGGGGCATCGATCCCGATCACCCGGGCGCGGAACCGGAACTCCGCCCCGGCCTTCACCGCCTCGTCGTACATCGCGTAGTTCAGAAGGAGCGGGGAGCAGTGGCCGTCGTCGGGGGAGAAGGTGCCGCCGATCAGCCCATCCGGGTTCAGTGCCGGGATGATCTCCAGCAACTCGTCCTTGTCGTACCAGTCGATGTTCAGGCCGTAGCGGTGCTGGGTCGCGAGGAGCTCCTTGAGCGTCCTTTCCTCTTCCTCGCGGTAGGCGACGAACGAGTACCCGCCCTTCACCCATTCGATCGCGTGCCCGTGGGTCTCCTCCCAGGTGGAGGCGATCTCGAGCGACCGCAGGCCGAGACGGATCTTCGCTGGATCGGAGTGGGTCGCCCTGATCCCGCCGATCGCCGACTTGTTCGACCCCTGGCCGAAGCTCGCGAACCGATCGAGCACGAGCACGCGGGCTCCGGCGCGGGCCATCGCCCACGCCGCCGGGACCCCTACGCTCCCCGCGCCGATGATCACGACGTCGTACGCCTTACTCATCGCCCCCCTCCTCGACCCCGGCGAACGTCTTGAACGGTACCTCGACGAACAGCGGCCGTTTCACCGCCTCCTCGACCTCGGGCAGCGGTACCCCCTCCTCGCGGAAGATGCGGCGGATCAGGTTGGTACAGGTCTTCCCCCCGCATGCTCCCATCCCGGCGCGGGTGATCGCCTTGATCGCGTTCATGTCCCGATACCCGGCCCGGATCAGCGCCCGGATCTCACCCGCGGTCACCCGCTCGCACCGGCAGACGATCATATCGTCGGTCAGCCGCTCGACCGGTTCGGGAAGCGGGGTCCCCACCTCAGGTGACTGCACCCTGATCCCGGCGATCCGCTTGGCGTAACCCTTCGGCGCGCGCACCTGGACGAGGATCGTTCCCGGATTCGCCGGGTTGGCCCGGAGTTTCATCACCTCCGCGTCCCCGAGGGCCTCCCCCGCGGTGTCGAGCACGGTCACTTTATCCCCGATCGAGAGCCGGGCGCGGGAGAACTCGTACGTCAGGGTGACGGTCGGATGGTCCGGATCGTTTCTGTAGTCGACGAGCGTGATCGCCAGCCCGGGGCAGATCGCGACGCAGTTGGCGCAGCCGAC
>JAJRTG010000196.1 GCA_024278395.1 Fidelibacterota bacterium
GCCCCGTCCCGGAGGAGCGGGAGTTCCATCGAAGGGTGCAACAGCAGACCGCCACCGGTGAGCCGTTCGTCATCGCCCAAGCGGTAGGGGGCGATGATATCGGTTTTCCCCTGCTCTTGATCGCTGGGGACGGAGTGGTTGCGGAGGTCGGGGGGCCGTTTCCGGGAGAGGAATCCGCGGCCGACGCGGCGCAGGCGCTCCTCTCCCCCGACTCCAAGGAGCGCTGCGCGGTTGTCCCCTTGCCGGAGAAAGAGGTGACCATCTATCTCGAGCGGGTGGCGCCGTTGCCGCGGCTGGTGATCTTCGGTGCGGGACATATCGGAGCGCGTCTTGCTCGCATTGCCCATGACCTGGGTCTGTTTCAGGTGGAGGTCGCCGACGAGCGGGAGGAGTCCCTCCGGGAGATCGCGCGGGACGGGGTGCGCTCCCACAAGGTGGCGCCCAGGTTCTCGGAAGGGCTGCCCGCGTTCAACCGATGGAGCTACGTGGTCATTCTCACCCGCTCACATGCGACCGACCTGGCCATTCTCCGGGAGGTCCTGCTGCGGGATGAGCAACCGACGTACATCGGGGTGATCGGAAGCCACAACAAGAGACGGGAGTTGTTCAACCGGCTGCGTGTCGACGGGGTCCCGGAGGAGCGGCTGCAGCGGGTCGTTATGCCGATCGGGCTGCCCCTGGGAGGGAAGGATCCGGGTGAGGTGGCGGTCAGCATCCTCGCCCAGCTGATTAGGGTTAAGAACGGGTTGGGGGGCGATGGTGCGCTATAGGGATCTCTGGGTGCTCGTCCGGGGCGGTGGTGAGATCGCTTCTGCCGTTGCGTGGCGCCTCCACCGAAGCGGCTTTCCGACCGTTGTACTTGAGCTCCCGGCCCCGCTCGTCGTCCGCCGCCGGGTGGCGTTCGCCGAGGCGGTGTTCGCGGGAGAGTGCGAGGTGGAGGGGGTGCCGGGGAGGCTGGTGCAGGATCTCGCCGAAGCGAGGGATTACATCGAGCAGGCCGGAGGAGTGCCGGTGCTGGTCGATCCCGATGCGCGGATCCTTCCCGCCCTCTCTCCCGCCGTGCTCGTCGACGGGCGGATGGAGAAACAGGCGCTCGATACGCGGATCGGACAAGCACCGATCGTGATCGGGCTCGGGCCGGGGTTCACCGCGGGGGTGCACGTTGACGCGGTGATCGAGACGAACAGCGGTCCGAGCCTCGGACGGGTGATATACGAGGGGACGGCCGTTCCGAATACAGGGGTTCCGTGCCGGGTCGGAGGGTTTGCGGCGGAACGGGTGCTGCGCGCCCCCCGGGCGGGCGTCTTTCGCACCGACAAGGAGATCGGGGACGCTGTCGAACAGGACGAGATCATCGGATACGTGGAGGACTCCCCGGTGCGGGCCGGGGTGGGCGGGGTGATCTGGGGATTGCTCCACCCCGGGATCCATGTAGATGCCGGGACGAAGCTCGGGGATATTGACCCGCTGGGCGACCCGGGGGTCGTCGACCGCATCGCCGGTAAGGGGAGCGCTGTCGCCGCCGGGACCCTCGTCGCGGTCCGCACCCTCGCCGCCCGCAAGGGGATCCCGCTTCAGGAGGACGCTACTCCGTAAACCCCTCCTTGTAGGCGAGGGCGTTCGCGTACATGTGGTCGTTGTTGAACAGGACGTAGGCTTCGTCCGCGGCGAGAGATGAGATCGTCCGGGCGAGCCGGCGAAGATCGGCCGTGGTGTAATCGTACCGGTACATTCTTGTTCCGGGCGGCGATCCGTGCAGGCGCAGGTAGATCGTGCCCCTGGACAGCGGGAGCCGGGAGAACGGGTCGGTCACATGGATCAGGTCGAGATCGAGTACGGCGCGCACCGATTCGTCGTCCCAGCCGCGCGGCTCGAACGCGAATATTCTGCCGTGGCGGTCGATCTCCTCGAAGAACGCGCGCAGGCGGTCGATGTTCTCCCGGGTGGGCCGGAACGATGCCGGGGTCTGAAACAGGAGGATCTTCGCCGCGAGGGCATCCGCGATCTCGACCGTGCGGGCGTAGGCGGCGAACGACCGGGCGGAGGCGAACCGGTCGCGATGGGTGATCTCCTGATTCACCTTCACCGTGAACTCGAACTCCGGATTGACCGCCCGGGCGATCTCGAGCCAGCGGGCTGCGGTCGTGACTCGAGGAAGGCGGTAGAAGGTCGAGTTTACCTCGACGAGCCCGAAGTACGCGGCGTAGAACGCGAGCTTGTGCGGATAGCGGCTCTTCCAGTCCGGTCCTTCTCCTACGTCTCCCGGACGCAGGTAGCTCCAGCCGCAGCAGCCGATCCTGGTGTTCATCCCCGCCCTATTCTTTGAACCTCCCGTCGTCCCTCGCGGTGGGGAGCTTGTGCACGCTCCCCCCGAGCCAGCCGATTCGCGCCGCGTGCCTTATGTCGAACTCCGGTACGTAGGGCTTGATGTCCAAGAGCGGTGTTCCGTCGACGATGTCGATGTCCTCGATTCGCACCACGTTCCCATCGACGCCGACGAGGCGGACGACCGAGATCCCGATCGGGTTCGGTCGGCTCGGGGCGCGGGTGGCGAACACCCCGTGCGCCTCGTCGTCCAAGTACGGTCGCACCAGGAGAGAGGAGCGCCCGGACAGGTGAAAGTGGTAGATCAGGATGATGTGGGAGAAGCCGGAGAGGTCCTTCAGCCCGTCCCGGTACTCGGGGAGGAGTTCGACCCGGCCCACGACGCCTTTCGCGCCCGCGGGTTGGATGGGCGTCCCCTCGGGCGCGCTGAACGGGGAGCGGATCACCCCGATCGGGCGGTAAGTGACGGGCTCGACCTCGTTTGTCATCCCATCTTCTCCCGTGCCGAGCGCACCTTACGGGCGAGGCCGTCGGTCACCCCTTTCCGGTCGTCGATCCGGATCGAGATGGAGACGCGGTCCGCCTCCCGGAGCAGTAGATCGCGGCACTCCTTGATCAGTCCCATCACGGCGTCCCAGTCCCCTTCGATGTTCGTTCCCATCGCGTGGTACTCGTGCGGCAGGCCTGACACCTCAACCAGCTTGTACACCTGGGCCACGTACCGGCTGAGGGACTCGTCCTTCCCGATCGGTGAGATGGAGAAATCGACGAGCATCTCAGTACTCGAGGTTCCAGTCGGCCTGATCGCCGGCCCCCTTGATCGTGATCGTCCGCGCGGCCGGGTCTAGGGTGACGAACGCCCACGAGGGCTTGCTGTTGTGCTCGTCCGTCAGCTGATCGAACGTGACGTAGTGGATCCCGTTTATCACGGTGTGGGCGTTTTCGTGCTCGTGCCCTTGGAAGACGGCGATCACCACCCCCGAATCTTCCAGGATCTTCTGCACCCGTTTGTTTCCGATGATCTCAGGGCCGCCGCCGGAGAGGAAGTCGTGATCGACGTCGAGGCGCTGGTGTACGCAGACGATCGTCGGTTTGTCGGTCGCTGCGAGGTCTTTGGCCAACCAATCCAGCTCGAATTGAGGGATATTCCCCTGCACCACCCAACCGGCGTGGGACAGGTCCTTTCCCTTCTTGTTGTACTGGGCGTCGAGGATGACGAAGTGATACGCGCCCGCGTCGAAGCTCCCGTAGGTCCAGTCAGCACCGGTATGCTCCAGGAATTCCTCCTTGGACAGGTCGTACACGTCATGGTTCCCGAGGACGTAGTAGCGGGGGCCGTCGAACCGGGCGTAGATCGCCTCGGCCTTGTCCAGGATCCCGACGATCCGGGCCGGATCGCCCATCGGAGCGCCCATGACGAAGTTCCCGTTGACAAAGTCCCCGAGCTCGATCACCAGATCGGCCGGCCAGGCGTTCATCGCCTCGATGAACGCTGATAGGCGCTGCGGGTATTCGGTCATGATCTTCCCCTCCCCGGGGGAGTCGGTATCGTGGGCGTGGAGATCTGTGAAGATCCCGAGGTGCAGCACCTCTCCCGAGGCGAATGAGAACGCCGCGAAGACGAGCAGCAGAGCCAGTAGAACGGTCGCGAACTTGTTTGCTTTCATCCTGATCCCTCCTTGTGGTTAAGTCTAGCTGTGTTTCGGTTCGCATGCAACGCTTGTCCAGACAGAGCTTTACGTGTACCCTCCGGCGGGAAAGGAGAGCTGGATGAGGATATCCGATATTCAGGAGAAGGTTCACAGAACCGCGGTCGAGCACGGCTGGTGGGAGGAGGATCGCCCGGTCGGAGAGGTACTGATGCTGATGGTGACGGAGCTCGCCGAGGCGATGGAGGCCTACCGCGACGGGAATCCGGCGAGCGACAAGATCCCGGGCTACTCCAAGCTGGAGGAGGAACTCGCCGATGTGATCATCCGC
>JAJRTG010000197.1 GCA_024278395.1 Fidelibacterota bacterium
CGGTGTGCTCAGCGCCGGGCTCGATCTCTCATGGGGCGGGTTCTCGGTCTCGGGCGGGCTCTTCCTCGGACCGGTCCGCCTCGACTGGGGGAGGCGGTTCGCGCCGGATCCCGCCCGCTGGGGGCTCTTGACCGTCTCCCGGCCCGGGGTCAGCGTCGGGTTCGGGATCTATTGGGGGGAAACAAGGGCCGTGTTCTACGGCGGGATCAGGTTGTTCCGAAGGATGCGCTGGGTGGGGATCTTCGCCCGGGGACAGGAGTTGACGATCTCGATCGGGGGGCTGTTTTGAAGCGGGGTGCTTTCTTTGGCCTGGTCCTGGTATTAGCAGTCTTCGGAGCGGTGTGGGGGGAGAGGCTCACCATCCTCTACACGAACGACCTCCACACCCGCCTCGGCCGGCTCCTCGGGCTCGCTGCCGAGATCGAGCGGATCAGGGCGGCCGCCGTCGGTCCGGTCCTGTTGTTCGACTCCGGGGACACCTGGCAGGACTACCGCGTCCCGATCTACGCGGTGTGGGGGGCGGACCGGACGGACGAGTGGATGAACGAGGTCGGCTACGATGCGATGGCGCTCGGGAACCACGACCTCTACTACGGGGCAGACCGGCTCGCCGCCCTCTCCCGGGAAGCGAAGTTCCCGGTCCTCTGCGCCAACCTGCGGGCCGCTCCCGGGTTCGATCCTCCGTTTGCGCCGTATACCTTCGTGGACGTGGGGGGATTGCGCGTGCTCGTGATCGGTCTGATCACCGACGAATATCTCCCCTACCTCGATTATCCCTGGCTCACCTACGTCGAGCCGGCGGAGGCGCTCGCGGGCGTTCTCAAAAGGGAGGGTGATAAGGCCGATCTCGTCGTCGTCCTCGGGCATCTCCCGGTGAAGGCGGCGCGGGCGATCGCGGCTAAGGTCCCGGGGGTCGACGTCTTCCTCACCGGGCACTCGCACGAGCTGACGCGGGCCCCGGTGCGCGTCGGAGATACGATCATCCTCCAGGCGGGCGCGTTCGGCCGCTATCTGGGGGTACTCACCCTCGAGATCGATGCCGTGACCGGCACGATCGAGGAGGCGGAGAACTCCTTCCGCGAGATAGAAGAAACCCCGGTCGATCAGGACCGGGGCTATGTCAGGCTGGAACTTATCGGGATGATGCTGCTGCTCCTGCTCTTCCTCTTCTAGAAGTTGTAGGATAGGGTCAACCCATCGCCGGTGAGCCCGATGGAGAATCCCTTCTCCTTGGCGACTGTGTAGGCGTCGTAGCCGCTGTACAGCGACCAGGCGAGGTGGGCCAGTCCGACGATCGAGTAGCCCGAGTACCAATAGTACGGGGGCATAATGGAGGCGATGTACCCGCCGCCGACCAGGATCGCCACATCCACTCCGAAGTGAAGGATCGCCTTGTCCGGCTCGTCGTTCAGGAGCTGTCCCAGCCCCGGGATGAGGAACGACGCGAGCCCCGGGATCCACGCCTCGCTTCGGGTCTGAGCGGCCGCCAACATGCTCGACATGGAGAGGATTACGATCACCAAAACACTAACCAATACGTATTTCATGCTGTACCTCCTTTAAGTGCTAGAACGTTATTAAGACGCCGATCGACAGCCAAGGGAACCCGAGGATGTCCAGCGCTCCCCCGAGGTCGAAGTGGATGTTCGGGGCCAGATGGAACAGGACGCCCACCCCGGCCTCAGGCCAGATGATCCAGTTGGTCCCCAGGTGGAAATAGAAGCTGGCGATGGGGGCCTTCTTCTTCGTCTCGGCGATGAGATCGTCCAAGCTGATCCCCGGGGTGTCCTGCGCGATCCGCAGGGCCGTCTTCTCCGCCCATTTTTCGGAGGGGACGAAGTAGCTCCGCCACACGATCCCCCCGCCGTTCAGGAGGTTCACCCCGATGGAGGCGGTCGGCATTCCGAAGCCGTTGAGGGAGGAGAAGCCGAGCTGATAGCCGGTGTCGAGCCCGAGGGTGAATCCCCACCGCCCGTTGTTATAAGCGTCCTTAACCTGTCCGGCCAGCGCCGTTGGAGAAACTCCGGGAGCGCCGGTGGTCGCGGCAGGGGGTGGAGTGGTGGTTGTCGTCGTCGCGGCGGACGGTTGCCCGGGAGCGGGGAACCGGATCTCTTGGATGCTCGTCAGCTTCACCGACTGCACGTCCCCGGCCGGGGTGCGCAGCCCGATCACCTCCGGGATCCCGCCGATCGTCCCCACGAGGATGTTCCCGTCGAACGTCTCCACGGTCGCCTTTCCCCCCTCGTCGGAGAACCGGATCGCCTTGATGTTCGAGCGCTGCACGGTGAAGATGTCCCCGGTGTCCGAGGTCACGCTGATCACTCCCGGGATCCCGAACTCGATCGTCCCTTGCAGTACCGAACCGCTCTTGGTGATGATCGTGTCCCCGAAGACGGGTATCGAGACCACCACCAGCAGAATACACAACCCTCCTAGCCAGCCGATGCGTCGCATGGAAGTTCCTCCTTTAGGCAATATGTCATTCCCCCCCGATCTTGGCCAGAATCTCGTCGGGGATGTCGAAGTTGGCGAACACCTCCTGGACGTCCTCGTTCTCGTCGAGGGCGTCGATCAGCTTGAGGACCTTCTCCGCCGTGTGGCCTTCCACGTGCACCGTGTTCTTCGGGATCATCGTTACCTCGGCGCGGGTGGGGGTGATCCCGAGCTTCGCCACCTCGGCCTCCAGGGCGGCGAGGTCGTTCGGGGCGCAGTAGACCTCGATTATGTCGCCCTGATCGTCGAACTCCTGTGCCCCGAGCTCGATCAGGTTCATCAACAGCTCGTCCCGATCGACCCCTTCCGGGATCTGCTCGAAGGTGATCACCCCGCGCCGCTCGAACAGCCATGCCACGCTCCCGGAGGCGGCGAGGTTCCCCCCGTGCTTGCTGAAGATGTGCCGCACCGCGGCGGCGGCGCGGTTGCGGTTGTCCGTGACCACCCGCACGAGGATCGCCACCCCCTCCGGGCCGTACCCCTCGTAGGTGATCTCCTCGTAGGAGACCCCGTCGAGCTCCCCGGTCGCCCGCTTGATCGCCCGCTCGATGTTCTCCTTGGGCAGGTTCGCCGCCCGCGCCCGCTCGATCGCGTGGGCGAGCCCGGGGTTGTTCTCCGGGTTCGGATCGCCGTTGCGCGCCTGCAGGGTGATCTCCTTGATCAGCTTCGCGAATAGACCGGAGCGCTTCTTGTCCTGCCGCTCCTTACGATACTTTATGTTCGCCCATTTGTTGTGTCCGGACATGCCTTCTCCCTCTCCTTGTAGTCTTCTTAACACCATAATAGCAGGTGAACCGTTGTCTATGCAAGAAGGAGTCACTCGAACGGGTGCTCCCGGGAGAACTTTGGGAGGTAGTTTCCCGCGCTCGAAAGCTCCTGGATGAACCCGTGTGTGAACCCGAGCCTCTCCGCCTCCTCGAGGACCATTTCGTACTCCTCCGGGGTGATGGGCCGGGAGAGGGTCGGGTGCGCCCGGACAGGCGGGGTGGGGTGGTACTGCGCCATCAGAGAGATGTGGATCTCCGGTGAGATCTCACGGGCGAGGGCCCGCAGGACCCGGATGCTGTTCTCCACCGCGCCGGGGAGGACGAGGTGACGGACGATCACCCCTTTGCGGATGTAGCCTTGTTCGTCGAGCTCCGGGACGATCCCCTTCTGGCGGACCATCTCCCGAATCGCTGCAAGCGCCGCTTGCGGGTAGTCGCGCGCCTTGGAGTAGCGGAGCGCGAGCTCGGGATCCATGTACTTGAAGTCGGGAAGATAGACGTCGATCTCCCGCTCGAGCTTTTGCAGCGTCTCGACGCGGTCGTATCCCCCGGTGTTGAACACGAACGTCGGGCGATGACCGCGGCGGCGCAGGGCCGAGATGATCGCCCGGGTCTGCGGGATCATGTGGGACGGGGAGACGAACCCGACGTGGGTCACACCGCGGTCCAGGATGCGCTCCACCCGGACCACGATCTCCTTCAACGACAGCTCGTGTTCCACGACCGGCCCGCGGTTGCGGCTGATCTCGTAGTTCTGACAGTAGATGCACTGCAGGTTGCAGTGGGAGAAGAAGATGTTGCAGATCCCGCGCCCGCCGCCGAAGACCGGCTCTTCCCCGTGGTGTTCCACGATCGCCCCGATCTGGAACGAGCTTCCGCTCCGACAGAAGCCCAAGCCCCCCTTTGTCCGGTCGACGTGACACTCCCACGGACAGAAAGCGCAATCCCCGAGCGCGGCGCGCATCTTTTCGATCTCTTCCTCGAACATCGTGAAAAGATGATACTCGCTCGCTTTGCTTGTATCATCACCGCAAAAAGGTGGAGACA
>JAJRTG010000198.1 GCA_024278395.1 Fidelibacterota bacterium
CCTGAAGAAGGTGGACCTCGAGATCCGTCCCCAAGAGATCCTGGGCCTTCTCGGGGAGAACGGGGCGGGGAAGACGACCCTCACCAAGATCCTCTCCGGGCTCCTTCCCCCGACGGAGGGGCGCGTCATCTCCCCGCGCGGTCCGGTCCGCTTCTCCAGTCCCCGCGAGGCGCTCGATTTTGGGATCGGAATGGTGCATCAGCAGTTCGCCCTCGTCGGACCGTTCACCGCGGCGGAGAACGTAGCCCTGAGCCATAAACGCCCGTTCACCCCGCTCAACCTGGAAGAGACTAAGAGGAAACTGGAAAGGCTGATGGAGGAGAGCGGGCTGCGCGTCCCCCTCGACATCCCGGTGGAGAAGCTCGCTGTGGGTGAACAGCAGAGGGTCGAGATTCTGAAGGTCCTGTCCCGTGACGTCGATCTTCTGATCCTGGACGAGCCGACGGCTGTGCTCACCCCGTTGGAGGTCGACGAGCTCTTCGCGCTGTTGCGCCGCCTGCGGGACGAGGGGAAATCGATCATCTTGATCACGCACAAGTTGAAGGAAGTGGGTTCGATCACGGATCGGATCGTCGTCCTCCGTCACGGGGAGCTGGTCGGTGATCTTCCCACCTCCGAGGCCTCCGCGGGGCAGCTCGCCCGGCTGATGGTCGGGGAGGCGGTCGAGGAGGAGAAGGGGGCGGTGGAGTTGAGCACGGAGGCGATCCCCCATCACCGCGAGGTGGAGAAACCCGTCCTGAAGCGGGAGGGGGAGGGGACGCTGCACGTGGAGGGGCTCACCGTGCGTGGAGACACGAAGGAGATCGCGGTGGATGACCTGTCGTTCGACGTCTACGCCGGGGAGATATTCGGGATCGCCGGGGTGGAGGGGAACGGACAAACCGAGCTTGTCGAGGCGCTGACCGGGCTGCGTCCCGCCGTGCGCGGGAGGGCGACGATCAACGGGGTGGATATCCTGGGGAAGGACCCGCGGGAGATCTACCTCCTCGGGGTGGCCCACATCCCGGAGGACCGCTGGCGCCTCGGGCTTGTCCTACAGTTCACCCTGGCGGAGAACGCGATCCTCGGGGTGCAGAGGTGGGAGGAGTTCCGGGGGCCGCTCTCGTTCCTGCGCTGGCGGAAGATCAACCAGCACGTGCGCGAATTGATCAAACGGTTCGACATCCAGGCGACCGGGCCGAGCGCTCCGGCGAAGAGCTTGTCCGGAGGGAACCAGCAGAAGCTGATCGTCGGCCGTGAGCTCGCTAAGAACCCTGATATCATCGTCGCTTCCCAACCGACCCGCGGGCTGGACATCGGAGCGGCGAAGTACATCCGCGATCTGCTCGTCGAGATGCGCAACAACGGTCGGGCGATCCTGCTTGTCTCCGCCGATCTCGACGAGGTCCTCGCCCTCTCCGACCGTGTGGCGATCATGTACGAGGGCAGGTTCATGACTGTCTCCGCTCCGGATGAGCTCGACCGGGAGACGATCGGGATGCTGATGGGCGGTATGGTTAAGGAGGGGGTATGAGCGAGGTTCCTGACAAGAGGGTGCCGGGGGTGGTACGGCGTACGCTGACCGGCCTCAACCCGGCGGTCGAATCGATCCTGGCCGGGCTCCTCGGCCTGATCGTCGGAGCAATCCTGATGTACATCTGGGGGTATAACCCGTGGAAGGCGTACTGGGCCCTGTTCCGCGGAGCGTACGGGGATTCCTACGGGGTCGCCAGCTCGATCGCCCGCGGGGTGCCGCTCGTCCTCACCGCGCTCACCTTCTCCATCTGCGTGCGTGCGGGGATGTTCAACATCGGGGCGGAGGGGCAGCTCTATATGGGGGCGATCGCCGCGGTGACGGTGGGCTACTTCTACCTCCCCCCGGGGTTGCACCTGATCGTGGGGCTGATCTTCGCCATGCTCGCCGGTGCGGCGTGGAGCCTGATCCCCGCGTTGCTCAAGCTGACGCGCGGGGTGCATGAGGTGATCTCGACGATCATGTTCAACTGGATCGGGCACTTCCTCGCGTTCTACCTGGTGGCGAACGTCCTCGTCGACCCGCTGCGGGGCCAGCGGACGATCGCCGTTCCCCCGAACGCGCGCTTCCCCATCCTCATCCGCGGGACGGATCTCTCCTATTCGGTGTTCGCCGCGGTGGCGTTCGCGCTCGTGATCTACTTCCTTCTTTGGCACACCGCCGTCGGATACGAGGTGCGCGCCGCGGGGCTGAACCCGACCGCTGCCAAGTACGGCGGGATAAAGAGCAAGCGCACGATGCTCCTATCGTTCATCCTCGGTGGGGTGGGGGCCGGGCTCGCTGGCGCGACGATCGTCATGGGGAACCCTCCCACCTACGCGGTCATCAGCGGGCTCCCCCAGATCGCCAACACCGGGTTCGACGGGATGGCGGTGGCGATGGTGGGGAGGAACCATCCGATCGGGATCCTGATCGCCGCCGTCTTCTTCGGCGGGCTGACCGCCGGCGGCCGCACGATGCAGATCACTGCCGGAGTGCCGCTCGAGATGGTGCGGGTGGTGGAAGGGGTGATCGTTCTGGCGATGGCGATCCCGGAGCTGGTGCGCATATTCCGCGTTCTGCACCACAGCTTGCAGAGGATGCTGAGGGTCTTTCGGAGGCGAACCGTATGATACTGACTTATTTCTGGGGCATCCTGTTCATCTCGCTTCACGCGATGGTCCCGATCACCCTCACCGCGGTGGGGGAGGTCGTAGGTGAGACGGCGGGGCTGTTCAACATCGGGCTCGAAGGGATCCTCCTTTTGTCGGCGTTCACTGGCGCCCTGGGGGCGGAGAGCGCGGGCCCGGTGATGGGACTGCTCGTTGGGATGGGGACGGGGGCGATAGTGGGGCTCATCTTCTCGGTGATCAACACCTATTGGAAGGGGAACCAGATGATCACCGGGATCGGGATCAACCTGTTCGCCATGGGGTTCGTCGCGTTCGGGTTGATCGTCCTCGGCGCCCCGGGGTTTCACGCCGTGCCGTCGGAGAGCCGCCTTCCGGCGATCCACACGCCGGTGGGGTCATTGAGTCCGATCATATTCGTCGCGCTCATTTTCCCGTTTGTGGTCCATTGGTTCTTGAAGCGCACCCGGGCCGGGCTGATCTTGAAGGCGGTGGGGGAGAACCCGGAGGCGGCCGACGTTGCCGGGATCAACGTCGATCTGACCCGGCTGCTTGCCACCACGTTCGGAGGGGTGCTCGCCGGGCTCGCCGGGGCGTACATGAGCGTCTCCTGGATCGGATCGGTGACCAAGGGGATCTCGGCCGGCCGCGGGTTCATCGCGCTCGCCACTGTCGTATTCAGCGGGTTGAATCCGCTTCTGGCCCTGCTCGGCGGGTTCATATTCGGGTTCTTCGAGAGCCTCGCCACCTGGATCCAGAACCTTGCGGGATCCAAGGCGATTCCGTGGCAATTCGTGGCGATGATCCCTTATGTGGTGACGCTTCTCGTCGTCGCCGGGGTGATCGGGCGGGTCCGCTTCCCCAAGGCGCTCGGGGAGCCGTACAAACGCGAGTAGCGGTTGACTTACCTTGTACCAAGGCCTATGATAAGGCTACCAAACCATAAAGGGGGGTGCAGTATGCATAACCGTAGTTTAAGGTGGTTGGTGGTGACGGTGGCCGCA
>JAJRTG010000199.1 GCA_024278395.1 Fidelibacterota bacterium
AGGAGTTCCTCACGGAATACGTCTTCCCCACCCTGAAGGCCGGGGCCGTCTATGAGGGTGTGTACCTTTTGGGGACCGCGTTCGCGCGCCCCCTCATCGCCAAGCACATGGTGGAGGTGGCCGCGGAGGAGGGCGCAGATGCGGTGGCGCACGGGTGCACGGGTAAGGGAAACGATCAGGTGCGGTTCGAGCTTGCGTTTCAAGCGCTCAACCCTGAGCTGAAGGTGATCGCCCCGTGGCGGGATGAGAAGTGGACGATAGGTTCGCGGGAGGATGCCATTGCCTACGCCCGGGCGCACGGTATTCAGGTGGCGACCACCGAGAAGTCAATCTACAGCCGCGATGGGAACATATGGCATATAAGTCACGAAGGCGGCATCCTGGAGGATCCGTGGATCGAGCCTGAGGAGGGGATCTTCCAGTTCTCCGTCGCTCCTGAGGCGGCTCCCGACACCCCCTTGTACGTGGAGATCGACTTCGAAAAGGGCTCTCCGGTGGCGATTGACGGCAAGGCTCTAGGTCCGGTGGACCTTCTGAGCCGTCTCAACGAGTTGGGCGGCGCGTACGGGGTGGGGCGCGTCGATATGGTGGAGAACCGGTTGGTGGGGATGAAATCCCGGGGCGTGTATGAGACCCCCGGGGGGACGATCCTCTACGCCGCCCACCAAGGGCTGGAGAGCATCTGCCTGGATCGAGAGACCCTGCACTACAAGGAACTCGTAGGACATCGCTACGCCGAGTTAGTCTACTACGGCCTGTGGTTCACCCCGCTGCGCGACGCCCTCGATGCGTTCGTCTCCAAAACCCAGGAGAGGGTGACCGGTACGGTCAGGCTGAAGCTGTACAAGGGGGGCTGCACAGTAGTGGGGCGCAGGTCTCCGTTCAGCCTCTACCGGGAGGATTTTGCCACCTTCGGCAAGGACGCTGTCTATAACCAGAGCGACGCCACAGGGTTCATCAACCTCTTCGGTCTTCCGCTCAAGGTCAAGGCGCTGATCGAGGGAGGCGGCAAGTTCCACCAGGATGGGGTGGAGGGGACGACCGCTGTTTCGGCCGGGGCCAACTGAACCCGGTCCCGGCGGGAAGGAGGAAGGTATGACGTTATGGGAAGGCCGGTTCGCCGGCGATTCCGACCCGGTGATGCAGCAGCTCAACGATTCGCTTCACTTCGACAGGCGGTTGTATCGGGCCGATGTCCAGGGGAGCATCGCCTACGCCGCCGCCTTGGAGGAGGTGGGTCTGATCACCCCGGAGGAACGCGATCGTCTCGTCGCCGGCTTGCAACATGTGTGTGCGGAGTTCGACAGCGGCACGTTCCAGGTGAAGCCGGGTGACGAGGACGTCCATACCGCCGTCGAGCGGCGACTGGGCGAGTTGATCGGACCGGTGGCCGGGAAGCTCCACACCGGCCGCTCCCGCAACGATCAGGTGGCCACCGACCTCCGCCTCTATCTGCTGGATGAGATGGCCGTCCTGTGGACGGCCCTGGCGGAGCTGCAGGAAGCGATCGTGGAGAAGGCGGAGGCGTACCTGGATGCCATAATGCCCGGTTACACGCATCTTCAGCAGGCCCAGCCGCTCCTGTTCAGCCATTGGCTCCTGTCCTACTTCTGGAAGCTCCAGCGCGATTACGAGCGGCTGTCCGGAGTGGTGGAGCACACCTCCGTCATGCCGTTGGGCTCGGGGGCTCTGGCCGGCAACCCCTTTGGGATCGATCGGCAGGCGTTGGCGAGGCGACTGGGCTTTTCAAGGGTGAGTGAGAACAGCGTGGATGCGGTGAGCGACCGGGACTACGTCGTCGAATTCCTCGCCTGGGCCGCCCTGGTGCAGATCCACCTCAGCCAGCTCGCTGAGGATCTCATCATATGGTCGAGCCATGAGTTCGGCTTTGTGGAGCTGGACGAGGCCTATTCCACCGGTTCCAGCCTCATGCCGCAGAAGAAGAATCCGGACGCGCTTGAGCTGTTGCGCGGCAAGAGCGGGCGGATGGTGGGGCATCTGATGGGGCTGTTGGCGGCGTTGAAGGGTCTGCCCTCGAGCTACAACAAGGACCTGCAGGAGGATAAGGAGGCGCTGTTCGACGCCGTCGACACCCTGAAGACGGAGCTTCCGGTTGCGACGGGTGTGATCCGTACTTTGAGGGTGAACACCGAGCGGATGGCCTCCGCCATGGACGATGCGGTTCTGGCCACCGATCTCGCCGACTACTTGGTGCGAAAGGGTGTCCCCTTCCGGCAGAGCCACCGTCTGGTGGGGGAGGTTGTAAGGCACGCCGACGCGCTCGGCCTCCCCCTGAGGGATCTGCCCCTGGTCGAGTATCAGGCCGTTCATCCCGCCTTTACTGAGGACGTGTATGCGGTGTTCGACTTCAGGCGTTCGGTGGAGGCACGGAATACAGAGGGGGGTACCGCGCCGGTTGCGGTGCGGGCCCAGATTGAGAGGACTCACGAGCTGCTCACTGCAGAGAACAACTGACCAACAGGAGGTATCAACGATGGCTACATGCCCAGAGTGCGGTGCTGGGATCGATCTGTCCCAGGACGTGGAGGTGGGGGAGATCATCGTCTGCCCGGATTGCGGGGCTGAGCTAGAGGTGAGGGGTTTGAACCCCCTTGTTTTGGAGCTGGCCCCGGAAGTCGAAGAGGATTGGGGGGAATAGCCGGTGAGGATCGGGGTCGTGTGCTCCCGCGTCCGCGTTGAGGAGAAGCTGCTTCTCGCCGCTCTGCGGGCGCGGGGGGTGGATTATCAGCTGATCGATGGGCGGGAGCTGAACTGCGAGCTCAATGCGGAGGGCATCCGCCCGTACGATGCCGTGCTTGTACGGTGCATAAGCCACTCCCAGGCCTATTACATCACCCGTTGGCTGGAGGGCTTGGGGGTGCCTACCGTGAGCTCCCATCGTGCAGTGGCCGTCTGCGGTGACAAGCTGCTCTCCACCGTCGCCCTGGTTGAGGCGGGGATCCCCACGCCCCGTACGGTCGTCGCCTTCACTCCGGAGGCGGCGTTGGCGGCCATCGAGGAGATGGGGTATCCGGTGGTGCTCAAGCCCCTGCACGGCTCCTGGGGGCGGTTGTTGGCCAGGGTGAACGATAGAGATGGGGCGGAAGCCGTCCTGGAACACAAGCGCACCCTCGGTGGTTATCGGCACTCCATCTTCTACATCCAGGAGTACGTCGAGAAACCGGGACGCGACATCCGCAGCTTCGTGATCGGCGGAGCGGTGACCGCTGTCTACCGATACGCGTCCCATTGGATAACCAACACCGCCCGCGGAGGAGAGGTCCGGAATTGTCCCGTCACTCCGGAGATAGAGGCTCTCTCCCTCGCCGCCGCTGCGGCCGTCGGAGGGGAGGTGGTCGCCGTGGACATCCTGGAGTCCCGAGATGGCCGCCTCCTGGTGACCGAGGTCAATCACACGCCGGAGTTCCGCAACAGCATCGCCCCCACCGGGGTTGATATCCCGGGGCGGATAGTCGACTACCTGCTGGAGGTGGCCATGGAATCGGAAAGGTGAAGATAGGGGTGCTCTGCTCTCAGGTCCGTCCGGAGGAGAAGCTCATCTTTCGGGCGCTGGAAGAACGCCGTGTTGATTTCAAGCGGATAGACGTACGTTCAAAGATGTTTGACCTTAGGGGTGATGATTACGGTGATTGTGACGTGGTGCTGCTGCGGGATATCAGCCATTCCCGTGCCCTCTACGCGGCCAAGATCCTGGAGGGACGGGGCGTGAGAACGGTGAACCGTCATCGGACCATCGCCACCTGTGGAGACAAGATAATGACCACGATCGCGCTTTTCGAGAACGGGGTGCCGTCTCCGTCCGCTGCGGTCGCCTTCAGCGCAGAGTCGGCGCTGAAGGCCGTTGAACGGATCGGTTATCCCGCGGTCGTCAAGCCTCCCGTTGGATCATGGGGGAGGTTCATCGCCAAGCTCAACGACCGCCAAGGGGCCGAGGCCGTGCTTGAGCACAAACGCGCCCTGGCCGGTTCCCAGGGTTGCGCCTTCTACATTCAGGATTATGTCGAGAAGCCGGGGCGCGACATCCGCACGCTGGTGATCGGGGATGAGACGGTGTACGCGGTTCATCGCTGCTCGGAGCACTGGATAACCAACACCGCCCGCGGGGGGAGGGCCACGCCCCTTCACGTCACCCCGGAGATAGACCGCATATCGCGCGCCGCGGCCCGCGCCGTGGATGGGGAGATCGTGGCCGTGGACATCCTGGAGACCGTCGATGGGGGGTTATTGGTGAACGAGGTCAATCACACCCCCGAGTTCCACGGCGCCTACACCGCGACAGGCTTGGATATAGCGGGGAGGATGGTGGAGTACGTTTTGAGGGTCGCTCGATCGCTCCCGTCGGCTCGACGGGCGGTCGCCCCACATCCAAACCGGGCGGGCGGTCTCGCCGTTGAAAAGGAGGAAGGATGCTTCGGGTGAACATCGCTGGCGCTTCAGGATACGTTGGAGGAGAGCTTCTGCGGCTCCTCCTCGGGCATCCTGAGGTGGAGGTGGGGCAGATAACCTCGGAGAGGTACGCCGGTCAGTACGCGCACCTCGTCCACCCCAATCTGCGGGGGCGTACTGATCTGAGGTTCGTGCGGATGGATGATCTATCTCACTGTGATCTGCTGTTCCTGGCGTTGCCCCACGGCCGGACCATGGACAGCATCGGGGAGCTGGCCGGGCTGGCCGATCGGATCGTGGATCTCTCGGGCGACTTTCGGCTGCGGGACCCACAGGACTATCCACGTTGGTACAAGCGCGAGCATCCGGCTCCGGACTGGCTGTCGCGGTTCGTCTACGGGCTGCCGGAGCTGCATCGGGGGGAGCTGGTAGGTGCGCGCTACGCCAGCGGGACCGGCTGCAATGCGGCCGTCACCATCCTCGCCCTCTGGCCCCTCTACCGCCGCGGGTTGGTGGAGCGGACGGTGGTGGAGGTCAAGGTGGGATCATCGGAAGGGGGGAACAAGGCGACACCGGGGTCGCACCATCCGGAGCGGGCCAACATCGTGCGCTCCTACGCCCCGGTCGGGCACCGGCATATCGCCGAGTTGATACAGGAGTTGAACCTGGGTTCGGGGGAACCCGACCTGCATTTCTCCGTCACCGCGGTGGACATGGTGCGCGGCGCGCTGGCAACCGCGCACTGCTTCCTGCGGGATCCCCTGGAGGAGATGGAGGTGTGGCGTATCTACCGGGAGGATTACGGGGAGGAACCATTCGTGCGCCTGGTGCGGGCGCGTCGGGGCGTTCACCGCCTCCCGGATCCGAAGGTCCTGGCTGGGTCCAACTACTGCGACATCGGCTTCGTACGCGATCCGGACAGCTCCCGACTTGTTGTCCTCGCCGCCATCGACAATCTGATGAAGGGCGCGGCCGGGGGAGCGGTTCAGACCATGAACGTGATGTACGGCTTTGAGGAAAGTCTTGGATTGGAATTTCCTGGACTACACCCCATTTAAACTGCTTATTGAAGCGCCGACAAGGAGGAGAAGATGCTCGTCGTGAAGGCAGGCGGAAACGGAGGGCTGAACACGGAGGCGATCTGCGGCGATATCGCCGAATTGGTCCGGAAAGGTGAGCAGGTTGTCCTGGTGCACGGCGGTTCCCACGAGACCAACGTCATCTCCGAGAAGCTGGGACACCCATCCCGATTTGTGACCTCGGTCTCCGGACATGTAAGCCGTTACACGGACCGGGAGACGTTGGAGATCTTTACCATGGTCACGGCTGGCCGCCTGAACAAGCTTCTGGTGGAGCGGCTACAGCAGCTGGGGGTAAACGCATTCGGGCTTTCCGGCCTGGACGGACGGTTGTTGGAAGCTCGACGCAAACCTGCATTGCGAGTCGTCGAGAACGGCAAGCCCAAGGTCCTGCGCGGCGATTGGAGCGGGCGGATCGAGCGGGTGAACGCGGCGCTGTTGCGCACTCTGTTGGCGTCCGGCTATGTGCCGATCGTGGCGCCTGTGGCCGTCAGCCATGAGGGAGAGGCGTTGAACGTAGACGGGGATCGGGTGGCGGCGGCCATCAGCGCCGCTCTGAAGGCGGACGGGCTCATCATCCTCTCCAATGTACCCGGACTGCTGCGCCGTTTTCCGGATGAGAACACGCTTATCCACCACATCCCCAAGGACCGAGCGGAGGAACACCTGAAGCTCTATGCGCAGGGGCGCATGAAGAAGAAGCTGCTCGGAACCATCGAAGCGGTAAGAGGGGGGGTCGGGATGGTGATCATCGCTGACGGAAGGGTGGAAAATCCCATCAGGCAGGCGTTGGCGGGCGAAGGAACCCTGATCGGGTGAGGAGACGTTGCCGTATGACCCATATAGAGCAGTTTACTATTATTGAGTCGACTTTAAGGGAAGGGGAGCAATTCGTTGGGGCGGACTTCACCACCGAGCAAAAACTGGAAATAGCCCGGCTCCTAGACGAGTTCGGTGTGGAGTACCTGGAGCTGACCTCGCCGGTGGTCTCCCCCAAGAGCTACACAGACTTGGCGATCATCGCGGATGCGGGGTTCAGCGCCAAGATACTCACGCATATCCGTTGCCACAAGGAAGATGCGGCCAAGGCACTTGAGATCAGCTCCCTGGACGGGATCGACATAGTCATCGGGACGAGCTCGCCGGTGCGCCGTTTCTCGCACGGCAAGGAGCTTCCCGAGATTATCGAAACGGCGGTGGAGGTCATCTCCTTCATCAAGCGGCAGCGCCCCGAGATGGAGATACGGTTTAGCACCGAGGACTCCTTCCGCAGCTCCCGTGCGGACCTGGTGCAGGTATACCGGGCGGTCGACGAACTGGGGGTCGACCGGGTGGGTATCGCCGACACGGTGGGAATAGCCACTCCGTTCGAGGTCTATGAGTTGGTGTCGCGCCTCAAGGGGGAGGTTCACGCCGCGCTCGAGTTCCACGGGCACAACGATTCCGGCTGCGCTATCGCTAACAGCTACGCCGCCCTTGCCGCCGGGGCCGCCTGTGTGGATACCAGTGTCCTGGGAATCGGGGAGCGAAACGGCATCACCCCCTTGGGGGG
>JAJRTG010000200.1 GCA_024278395.1 Fidelibacterota bacterium
ATCTTTATTTACGGCGGTCCGGAGTACTCGGCGAATACCGCGTTCAAGTCCGGCCAACTGGCGATGCTCATCCAGTCCACCTCCTCTCTGGCGGGAATCGAGAAGGGGTCGCAGTTCCCGGTTGGGACCAGCTTCCTCCCCCGCTTCGAGGGCTATCCTATGGGTAATTCGGTCATCGGCGGCGGAAGTCTGTGGGTGACCAAGGGGCAAAGCCAGGCGGAATTGCGTGCCGTTTGGGAGTTCCTGAAATATCTCGGACAGGTCGACATCGCCATTCAGTGGCACAAGGGGACGGGGTACTTCCCGACCATGAATTCCGCGGTTAAGGCGCTGCTCGATGAGGGCTGGTTCAGCAAGGATCAGAACTTCTTGACAGCGTTCTTACAGATTCTCTCCGGCCGACGCGATACCGCGGCAGTGCGTGGCGTCCGTCTTGGGCCCTTCGTCGAAATCCGCGAGATCGAACGCGCGGCGATCGAGAAGGCTGTCTCCGGGGTAATGTCACCCAAAGCGGCTTTGGACGAGGCGGCGCAGAAAGCGAATCAGCTTCTTCAGGATTACGCCGAACTGCACAAGTAGGGAACGTTATCTGGTGGTGCGGAGGGATCCCTGCGATCCCTCCGCACTGGCTGGGTTTATCGCTTAAGGAGAGGGTTCATGCCGGAAGACAGGTTCCCCGGGCATCGATTCCTGCCCTATCTTCTCATCCTACCATCGGTGGCGATCATCGTCATCTTCCTGGTCGTTCCGTTCATTCAGAGCGTGCGGGAATCTTTTTACACCTCAACGGCCTTTGGTACGAAGACGATCTTTGTTGGGCTTCGCAACTATGCCCGGCTGTTCGCCTCCTCCGATTACCGACAGAGCATCATCATCACCCTCATATTTGCCAGCTTTGTGGTCGTAGTCGGCCTTTCAGTCTCTCTAGCCATTGCACATCTACTTAATCAGAGGATCAGAGGGCGGGGGTTTTATCAGGTTGCATTGATCTGGACGTACGCCCTTTCGCCTGCAGTGGCGGGGACCATCTGGGCGTTGATGTTTGCTCCGGCGACGGGGATCGTTCCATACATAGTGAACCGACTGACCGACGGGTACGTCCTCAATTGGATGACCAACGGACGGCTTGCTCTGTTGGTGGTTTCCGCTGCCGCCACTTGGAAGATGTTGGGGTACAACATCGTTTTCTTCCTCGCCGGGCTGCAGAACGTCCCGGGAGAACTGTTGGAGGCAGCCCGGGTTGACGGGGCGGGAGGATGGAGGACGTTCTGGAAGATAACATTCCCCATGCTTTCCCCGACCACAACCTTCCTTCTCTTTGTGAACATGCTCTATTCGGTGTTCCAGGTATTCGGGCTGATCGACATAATGACCCGCGGGGGACCGGGAAACGCCACGAACATACTGGTGTACAAGCTATATCGCGATGCTTTCATTCATCTCGATTCCGGTTCTGCGTCGGCGCAGTCGTTCATAATTTTCGTCATCATATCGATTGCTGCGGTCGTTCAGCTTAGGTTCGCCACGCGCAAGGCCGTATACGCCAGGTGAGGTGAAAGATTGATCACGAGAAAGAGAACGAAGTTGCTGATTCACGCAGTGCTCATAATCGCAGTGGCGGTGATCGCATTTCCGGTCATCTACGCTCTGATCACCAGCACCCTGACGTTTCAGCAAGCATATTCGTACCCCCCTCGCCTCATCCCGGGCAATCAGTTCTGGCAGAACATCGTATCCGCTTGGCACCGTGCCAATTTCGGGCGACTGTTCTTCAACAGCACTCTTATATCGTTGGTCGTGGCGTTAGTTAAGATCATCCTGTCGCTTTTGGCGGCTTTTGCTTACACCCACTTCAAGTTCCGTGGGCGCTCGCTTCTGTTTCCCATGACGATGGTCACCCAGATGCTGCCGCTTCCCGTGCGGATCCTACCGACATATCAGCTAATGGCATCCTTCCATTGGATCAATTCCTATTACGCACTCATGTTCCCGTTCTTCGCCAGTACAACCGGGATTCTCCTCTTCCGCCAGTTCTTCATGACGGTCCCCCGCGATCTGTCCGATGCGGCTCGTGTTGACGGAACGAGCCCGATGCGATACTTCCTTCAGATCCTTGTTCCCATCTCCAAGACGAACATCGCCGCCCTGTTCGTCATCGAGTTCATCTTTATCTGGAGCCAGTACCTGTGGCCGCTGATTGTCACGACTACCGCCGATATGCGCGTCGTTCAAATAGGACTGAAGATGTTGCTGGCGAGTGAGCAGATCGCCCCCGAATGGAACGTGATAATGGCCGGGACGATCATCGCCATGTTCCCTCCGCTCGTCGTCCTTATCCTGTTCCGGAAGAGCTTCGCGGAAGGGATCGCCATGCAATCGGAGAAATAGATGGTCGCACCGGCAGGATATCTTCTTGACCTAGACGGAACGGTGTACCTGGGCGAGCGGCTGATCCCGGGTGCCGATCGGGCTATCGCGGAGCTGCGCAGCCGCGGGCGGAGGGTTGTCTTTCTGTCCAACAAGCCGCTTCAGTCGCGTGCCGACTACGCTGAAAAGCTGACCCGCCTCGGGATCCCCGCGACTGAGGACGAGGTGATCAACTCTTCCTATGTCCTCGCCCGCTACCTATCCCAGCGCGCCCCCGGGGCGACGATCTACGCGATCGGGGAGGCGCCGCTTCTCGCCGAACTGCGGAACGCCGGATTCACCATCTCCGAGGATCCGGAGAAGATCGAGTATGTAATCGCCGCGTTCGACCGTACGTTCGACTACCACAAACTGAACGTGGGATTCCAGGCACTGCGCCGCGGGGCGCACTTCATCGCCACCAATCCGGACCGTACCTGCCCGGTTGAGGATGGAGAGATCCCGGACGCGGCCGGGGTGATCGCCGCGCTCGAGGCGACAAGCGGGAGGAAGGTGGAGAAGATCGTGGGGAAGCCCTCACACCACACGGTCGAAGTCGCCCTGGAGAGACTGGGGTTACCGGCTGATTCTTGCGCCATGGTCGGGGACCGGCTGGAGACGGATATCGTGATGGGCAAAAGCGCCGGGCTCACCGCGATCCTCACGCTGACCGGGGTGACCGCGCGGGAGGCCGTCTCCGAGGCCTCCGTGAAGCCGGACTATGTGATCGCGAGCATCGCCGAGCTTCCGGGGCTCGACGCGGATCTCGACGGATGATCGGGGAGGTGAAGAGATGTCCGAAGGGACAGTGTATCTTTCCGTAGATATCCTGGAGCGGTTCATGCAGGACGTCTTCCTTCGTCTGGGGGTTCCGGAGGCTGATGCAGCTGTCTGCGCCGAGGTTCTTATCACCTCCGACCTGCGTGGGATCGAGTCGCACGGGGTCGGCCGGCTGAAGATGTACTACGACCGGATCAAGCAAGGGATCCTCTCCCCGGTGACCCGCATCGAGGTGGTGCGGGAGACCCCGATAACAGCAGTCTTCGACGGTCACAACGGGATGGGGCACGTTATCGGTTATCGCGCAATGGAGACGGCGATCGGGAAAGCGAAGGAACACGGACTCGGTGCGGTGGCGGTGCGGAACTCCTCTCATTTCGGGATCGACGGCTATTACGCCCTTATGGCGGTCAAGGAGGGGCAGATCGGGCTTTCCTTCACCAACGCCCGTCCGTCCGTCGCCCCCACGTTCGGGGTAGCCCCGATGCTGGGGACGAACCCGATCGCGTTCGGTGCCCCGACAGACGAGGAGTTCCCGTTTTTGTACGACGCCGCCACCTCGATCACCCAGCGGGGGAAGATCGAGGTCCTTGCCCGCGCCGAGAAGGAGACCCCGGCCGGATGGGTGATCGACCGGGACGGGAATTTGGTTACCGACACGGGCGCGATCCTCGCCGGGATTCCGAAAGGACTGTTCGCCCTCCTACCGCTCGGCGGGATCGGCGAGACGTTCGGCGGGCACAAGGGGTACGATCTGGCGGTGATGGTCGAGATCCTATCCGCAGCTCTCGCTGGAGCCGCATTCCTCGACGGTGTGAGCGGGTTCGACGAGGACGGGAACCCGCGCCCGCACCGGCTCGGTCACTTCTTCATGGCGATCGACATCGAGCACTTCATCCCGCTTTCCGAGTTCAAGCGGACCGTCGGAGAGATCCTACGTAGGCTGCGGGGCTCGGAGAAGGCGCCGGGGCAGGCCCGCATCTACACCGCCGGCGAGAAGGAGTGGGAGCGGGAGAAGCAGGTGCGCGCGGAGGGAGTGCCGATAGACCCCAACCTGCAGAAGGACCTCGCGGTGTTGCGGGAGGATCTTGGGCTCGCCGAGTACGACCTTCCGTTTTGATTGGTGAGGAGAGTTGAACTTCGAGGGATAGTCGCTAAAATTTTTAGCAAACAAAAGAAATAAAACGAAAGGATATCGCAAATGGGCTACGTCGGAGCGATCGACCTGGGAACGACCGGGGTGCGGTTCGTGGTATTCGACAGCGCGGCTCGGCCGGTTGGGGCCGCCTACCGCGCGCTTTCGCTCAACTTCCCGCGTCCGGGATGGGTGGAACAGGATCCGGTTGAGCTGCTCGACCGGACGGTCGCGGTTCTGCGTGAGGCGCTTGCGCAGGCCGGAATAGCCGCGGATGAGCTCGCCGGGATTGGGATCACCAATCAACGCGAGACTGCGATCCTATGGGATAGGGAGACGAGTAGGCCGGTTCATCCGGCGATCGTATGGCAGGACCGACGCACTGCCGCCCGCTGTACCGAGCTCCGGGATGAGGGTTGGATCACCGCTCGGACCGGGCTTAGGGTGGATCCGTACTTCTCCGCGACGAAGATCGAATGGCTCCTGAACTCGCACCCTGAACTGCGCTGGCAGGCACGCTCCGGTAGACTCCTGTTCGGCACCCCGGATACGTGGCTCATCTGGAACTTAACCGGAGCTCACCTCACCGATCCGACGAACGCCTCGCGCACGCTGTTGTTCGACCTGCGGGGGATGCGTTGGGACGACGACCTTTGTCGATTATTTTCGATCCCCCGTGCCTGCCTGCCGCAGGTGCAGCCGAGCCTCTCCGTGTTCGGCCGGCTGAGGCCGGAGTTCATCGGAGCGGAGGTGCCGCTCGCCGGGGTACTCGGGGACCAGCAGGCGGCCCTGTTCGGCCAGCTTGGCTTCGGGCAGGGAGCGGCCAAGGTTACGTGGGGCACGGGGGCGTTCCTCGTGCTCAACACCGGCGATCGTCCGATCGCGAGCGAGCACGGCCTTCTCACGACGATCGCCTACACCGCTGCAGAGGGAGTACGGTACGCCCTCGAGGGTTCGGCGTTCGTCGCCGGAGCGGCGGTCCAATGGTTACGGGACGGGCTCGGGCTGATCGCATCCGCTGCTGAGACCGAGGCCATTGCGGATAGCGTTGAGTCGACCGGCGGGGTATACCTCGTCCCCGCGTTCGCCGGGCTGGGCGCACCGCACTGGGACCCTGCCGCGCGCGGGGTGATCATCGGGCTTACCCGTGGGACGGAGCGGGCGCACGTCGTACGGGCCGCACTCGAGGGGATCGCCTATGAGACGTGTGACCTCGTCCGAGCGATGGAGGGGGACACCGGGAAGGGACTGACGGAGCTGCGGGTCGACGGGGGGGCGGCGAGGAACGACTTTCTCTGTCAATTCCAAAGCGACATCCTCGGGATTCCGGTGGTGCGGCCGCACGACCTGGAGACGACCGCCCGCGGGGCGGCGTTCGCCGCCGGGCTCACGGTCGGACTGTGGGCTGGGATGGATGCTCTGGAGGACCTCCCACGGGAGGAGGAGCGGTTTATCCCGCGCATGGACGACTCGACCCGCGTTCTCCTCCTCTCCGGCTGGAGGCGGGCGGTCGAACGCGCCAAAGGATGGGCAGGATGAGGATCGGGGTGATCGGGGCCGGAGTCGTGGGGGCGCTGATCGCCCGCGAGCTCTGCCGCTACGGGATAGAGGTACACCTGTTCGAGCGGGAGGAGGACGTCTCGTTTGGGGTGAGCAAGGCGAACTCCGGGGTGATCCACGGCTGCTTCCACGAGAAGCCGGGGACGACGCGCGCCCGGTTCTGCGTGGAGGGGAACGCGGAGTATACGGCGCTCGCCCGCGAGCTCGACTTTCCGTTCAAACGGATCGGAGCACACGTCATCGCGTTCAACTCCGACGACGTCGCCGCCCTGGAGCGGCTCAAGGCCCAGGGGGAGGAGATCGGGTGCGCGGGCCTCGAGATCATCGACCGGGAAGAGATCCTCTCCCGGGAACCGCGTGTTAATCCAGACGTCCGTGCGGCGCTGTGGTCTCCGACGGTGGGGATCGTCGAGCCGTGGGACGTGGCGATCGCTGCGGTGGAGAACGCCTGCGCCAACGGTCTCGTCCTCCATCTGGGGACCGAGGTGACGGGGATCCGAGTGACCGGTGGACGTGTAACCGGGATCGCGACCGATGCCGGAGGGTTTTCGCTCGACGCGGTGGTGAATGCGGCCGGACTGTACGCCGACCGGGTGGCGCGGATGGCCGGGGTGGACCGTCCCGTTCTCCACCCCCGCCGTGGAGAGTACATCCTCCTCGACAAGCAGGCTGCAGGGACGGCGAATTCTGTTCTGTTCCCCGCTCCGACGAACAACTCCAAGGGGATCCTCGTCCTTCCTACGGTCGACGGGAACATCCTCCTCGGCCCGACCGCCGACGACCTCCCGGCCCTGAGCCCGGATGCCGCCGCCACCTCGTCGGTCGGACTCGCCGCGGTGGTCTCCGGAGCGAAGCGTCTCGTCCCGGGGCTCGATCCGCGCCTGACGATCAAGACGTTCGCCGGGGTGCGGCCCGAGCCCGCGGGGGGAGAGTTTGTGGTCGGCCCCACCGTGGTACGCGGGTTCTACCAGGCGGCCGGGATGCGCTCTCCCGGGCTGACCGCGGCACCGGCGGTGGCACGTTATCTCTCCCGGGAGATCGCGGCCGAGTTCGGGCTCGAGGAGAAGAGTGCGTTCGATCCGCAGCGGAAGTCGCCCCCCCGCTTCTCAGAGTTGGACGAAGCCGCCCGCGCCGCCTTGATCGAAGAAGATTCGAGCTACGGGCGGATCGTCTGTCGGTGCAACGAGGTGACCGAGGGGGAGATCGTCGCCGCGATCCGCCGCGGGGCGCGGACGGTGGACGGGGTGAAGTTCCGCACCCGCGCCGGGTTCGGCCGCTGCCAAGGGGGATTCTGCACCGCGCGCATCCTCACCATCCTCTCCCGTGAGCTCGGGGTCCCGCCCGAGGAGGTCACCGTGCGTGGGAAGGACGACCGGATCGTGGTGGGGAGAGTGAGACCATGAAGAGCTATCGGACTGACGTCCTCGTGATCGGAGGGGGGGCGGCCGGGCTCGCCGCCGCGTCCGCTGCAGCAGAAGCCGGGCGGGAGACGATCCTGATCGAGCGGGAGGACTCGCCGGGAGGGGTGCTCGAACAGTGCATCCATCCCGGATTCGGGGTGCACCGGTATAGGGAGGAGCTCACCGGCCCGGAGTTCGCCGCCCGGCTCGTCGAGGAGCTCGATGCGAGCGGAGCGGAGGTCCTCACCGGGCGGAGCGTCCTTGCCATCGATCCCAAGACGCGGGCGGTGGAGACGGTCGGGCCGGAGGGGGTACGGACGATCAGGCCGAAGGCGGTCGTGTTCGCCACCGGGGCGCGGGAACGGCCGTTCGGGGCATTGCGCATCCCCGGGCCGCGGCCGGTCGGGATCTTCACCGCCGGACTCGCCCAGAAGTTAGTCAACCTGCACAACCTCCTCCCCGGCCGACGGGCGCTCATCCTTGGCTCGGGCGACATCGGCCTGATCATGGCGCGGCGGCTCCACTTGGAAGGGGTTGAGGTGGTGGGAGTGCTGGAACTGAAGCCGTTTCCCGGCGGGCTGATGCGGAACGTGGTCCAGTGTTTGGATGACTACGAGATTCCGCTTCACCTCTCCCACACCGTGATTGCGGTGCATGGGACGAAGCGGCTCACCGGGGTGACGGCGGCCCGGGTCGACGAGACCGGCCGCCCGATCACCGGTACGGCCCGGGAGTTCGCGGTCGACACGCTGATCCTGTCGGTCGGATTGATCCCTGAGGCGGAGCTGATAGGGCGGTTCGTCGGGCTCGATCCGATCAACCGTGGCCCGTGCGTCGATTCCCGGTGGCGGACAAGGGCCCCGTGGCTGTTCGCCGCGGGGAACAGCGTTGCCGTGTTCGACCTCGTCGATACGGTCGCCGCCGCCGGGGAGAGCGCCGGCAGGTTCGCCGCCCGCTTTGCCGAGAACGACATCCCTGAAGTTCGGAAGATCCCCATCTCCCGCGGAGAGAACGTACTCCACCTCGTTCCCACGGAGATCGATCCCGGGGTCCCCACGTTGATCCACCTGCGGGTCCCCCGCCCGATGCAGCGGGCGCAGGTCCGGATCGGGGAGGGGATCGTATCCCGCCGGCTCATCGGAGTCCGCCCGGCCGAGATGGTGGAAGTGGAGGTTCCCGTCGAGGCAGCGGAGGAGCTTGCGAAGCTTGCGGATGTGAAGGTTGAGGTGGTCGAGGAATGAAAGAAGTGAACCTGACCTGCATCTCCTGTCCGCTCGGCTGTCAGATCACGGTGCGGATGAACGGGGATAGGATTGTGAGCGTCACCGGGAACAGCTGCCCGCGCGGCGAGGCCTACGCCCGCCAGGAAGTGACCACTCCGATGCGGGTCATCGCCACGAGCGTCAAGGTGGAGGGCGGAAGCCTCCCGCTCGTCTCGGTGAAGACGGACAAGCCGATCCCCAAGCGGCTCATCCCGGAACTGATGGGGCTTGTAAAAACCCTATCCGTTTCCGCCCCGGTGCGGATCGGCCAGGTTCTGGTCGATGACGTCCTCGACACCGGCGCCAACCTGGTCGCCACGCGGAGGGTAGGTGCGGAGAGGACGGATCCTGGAACACGTACATGAATTTCGATCTGTTCAGCGTTGCATCACAGCGCCACCTTATCTTCTGGAGAAGGAGGCCTGTAAAACCGGGTCTGGAGCGATCCGGCGACCACCCGAACCGACACGAGCTCGTGGCAGGAGGGGCTGTGGTTATTTCCTCCAAGATGTTTGTCGGGGTGAAAGAGGATCTCCTCCAACGCAGCCTTAGGCTTGCCCGCATAGCGGGTGCATTCCGGGCGGTAGCTTCGGTTGCGATCGATTAGTTATGCATCTACTTTTCTTCGGTCAGTGCCAGGATCTCACGGGCGCGGGCGGCGTCTTCGTCAGCCACCGCGAGCTTCACCCCGCCGAGCGCCGGTGAGTAGAACGGGTTCATGGAGATGGTGTTCGCATCAAGTAGAACGGCACGGATCCCCTCCGCCTCCAGCCGCGCC
>JAJRTG010000201.1 GCA_024278395.1 Fidelibacterota bacterium
CGGGCGAAGGGGAGCCCCAAGTACCTCACCTGGCTCGACATCAAGCAAGTGAAACAGTGGATGGATGAACACCACGCAGCCTAGAACCCCGGAGGAACAAGAGCTCTTCGTCCTCGACGCCCTCGCCCGCGCCGAGGAGCATCGGAAGCGGAAGGAGTTCAAGGAGGGGATCAAGCTCCTGGTGGAGGCCCTCCGCTATGGAATAAAGAAGGAGATGATCTACTTCCGCCTGGGGAACATCTACATCGACGCGGGCGATCTCTCCCGCGCGGAATACGCGTACAAGCGCGCCCTCGAGGTTGATCCCCGTCACGTAAACGCGATGCACAATCTGGCCGTCGTCTACAAGCGGCAGGGCAAGATATCCCTGTTCGTAAAGACCTACAAGAAGGCGCAGCGCATGGAGCTCCGCCACCCGAGGAGGGTCCCGTTGTCAGCCGAAGAGAAGAAGCGCCTCCGCATGCTCGGCCTGCGCTGGAGCCTCATCGCCGCGGCTGGGATCATCATCGTGTTGGGCGCCCTCTACCTTATCCTGCGCTGAGCTTCGCCCTGCCTATTTGATCTTACTTTCCCAATCGGGTATAGTCTGACGTCGTTTACCACCTAAACTTTGAAGGGATGCCTGTGACGAGAAAGAGGATTTATACCATCGCGCAAGAACTCGGGATCACCAGCAAGGAGCTGATCCAAAAGCTCGAGGAGATGGGGATGCCCGGGCTCAAGGCGGCGAATACGGTCGACGAGGATGAATACGCGTTGATCGTCAACCTGTACAGGGAAGAATCCGCGCCGCCGAAGGAAGAAAAACCGCAGCAGAAAGCGGAGCCGAAAGCAAAAGAGGCCGAACCGGCCGCGCCCACAATGGAGAAGGAAGAGAGAAAGGGGGTTCCCCGCCCTCCGATCGTCTCCGTCCTCGGACACATCGACCACGGCAAGACCACGCTCCTCGACGCGATCCGCCACTCCCGCGTGGCGGCGAAGGAAGCGGGGGGGATCACGCAGGGGATCGGAGCGTATCAGGCCGAGATCCACGGTCAGAAGATCACGTTCATCGACACCCCGGGACACAAGGCGTTCACCGGGATGCGGGCGCGCGGGGCGCAGGCGACCGACATCGCCATCCTCGTCGTCGCCGCCGACGACGGGGTGATGGCCCAGACGGTGGAGGCGATCGATCACATCCGCGCCGCCGGGATCCCGATGATCGTGGCGATCAACAAGATCGACAAGCCGAATGCGGACATAAACAAGGTGATGAACGATCTGGCCAAGCAGGGACTAACCCCGGAGGACTGGGGAGGAGACACGATCACCGTTCCCATCTCCGCCCTCAAGGGGGAAGGGATCGACGACCTGCTGGAGATGATCCTCCTCGTCGCCGAGATGGAGGACATACGCGCCGATCCGAACGGTGAGCTCGAGGCGATCATCATCGAGAGCCATCTCTCCAAGGGACGTGGTCCGGTGGCAACGGCGGTGATCCGCGACGGGACACTCCGCGAGCGGGACTGCATCGTCGCCGGCACCACCTACGGCCGGGTAAAGGCGTTGATCGATGAAGCGGGCACGCGCGTACGGGAGGCCGGACCGGGGAAGGCGGTGGAGATCCTCGGTCTGGAAGAGGTCCCTCAAGTAGGTACCAAGATCGAGGTCAAGAAGAACCTGAACGAGGCCAAGCGCGTAGCCGAGAAGCAGCGGGCGCGGGAGGCGACCCCGCGCAGGTCGCGCGCCGCCATGACCGTGGAGGAGCTCTTCCGGGAGGCAGCCGAGGAAGAGAAGCTTCAGCTCATCGTTAAGGCCGCTTCCACCGGGGCGTTGGAGGCGGTGCGCCGCGAGATCGAGGGGATCTCCGGCGATGAGGTTAAGGTTGATTTCATCCACACCGGGGTGGGAGCGGTCTCGGAGAGCGACGTCCTGCTCGCGGCAAGCATCACCGGCAATTGCCTGATCGTCGGATTCGGGGTGAAGCCCGACGCCAAGGCCGTCCGCTTGGCGGAGAGGGAGGGTGTCATCATCCTCACCTACGACGTCATCTACGACCTCATCGATGAGATCGAACGGGCGATCAAGCGGATGCTCGGACCGCAGTACGAGGAGATCAAGCTCGGGGAAGCGGAGGTGCGGAACGTGTTCAAGGTGCCGGCAGGGATCGTCGCCGGATGCTACGTCACGGACGGGAAGGTCGTCCGCGGGGGCAAGGTGCGCGTGATGCGGGGTAAGAACGAGGTGTACACGGGTGAGATCGCCTCCCTGCGCCGGTTCGAGGACGACGTGCGCGAGGTGCAGGCGGGTAGAGAGTGCGGGATCAGGATCAAGGACTTCGATGACGTCCAGGAGGGGGACCGGCTGGTATTCTTCACCCTGCAAGAGGTAAACCCCTAACCGTAAAGATGAAGGTGGGACTCCTCACCCTGGAGCTTCGGCTCCCGGCTGTGGCGTCGCTTAAGGAGAAGAGATCAATCCTGCGTGGGTTGATCGCCGATATCGAACACAGGGGGCCCGCGTTCGCCGCGGCCGAGGTGGCGGACCTCGACGCGCACGACCGGGCCACGATCCGCATCGCTCACCTGTCAAACGATCCCCGCTACACCGACGCCGCCCTCCGTCGGGTGCAGGCCGCGCTCGAGGATGGACGCGGATACCTGGTAGAGGAAGCGAAACTGGAGATCCTATGAGTTACGGACGTGCGCACGCGAGGCTGTGTGCGGAGATCAAGCGGGAGGTCTCGCAGATCGTCGAGTTCGAAGCACGCGATCCCATCCTGCAGGAGGCGCTCCCAACCGTGATGGCGGTCAAGCTCTCGGTCGACGCCCGCTACGCCAAGATATACATCGCCCTTGCGCAAGGGTCGCAGGAGGAGAAGTTGGAAGTGATGGCGATCTTTCGCCGTGACCGGGGGTTTTTCCGGGCGAAACTCGCCCATCGCCTCTCCCTGCGCTACACCCCGGAGCTCGAGTTCATCCTCGACGAGACAGTGGAACAGGCGATCCGCCTCGATCAGATCCTCGCCCACGAAGACGATGAACTCAGCGCGGGTTAAACGGCTCGTCCGTATCTCCCTTACCGATCCGTATCTGGTTACGATCTCCCTCTCGTTCGCCGCGGTTCTCTTCGCCGCAAACCAACAGGCCAACCTCTATGAGATCCAAAACCCAAGGTGGGTCCTCACGATGGGACTGCTCATCCTCCTCTCCCCCCTCGTCCACACCCTGTTCTTCGCCCGCGTCCGCGCCCTCCTCCAGCAGAGGCCAAGCTCCATCCAGCACGGGTTCGCGGCAAGCGCAGCGTTCTATCCCCGCCTCGTCGTCGGTGAGGTCCTGGTAAGCCTCGTCGCGGCGGCCGGACTGTTCCTCCTCCTGCTCCCCGGGATCTACATCGGGCTCAGGCTGAGCTTCTACAAGCAAGCGATCATCCTCGAAGGGAAATCACTCACCGGCGCGTTGCGGGAGAGCATGGCCCGGACTAGCAGCTGGTCCGTCATCGGGGTGGTCCTCCTCGTCCTTGCCCCCATCTATGGGGTGGAGGTCCTGATCGGCTACCTCGCCGGGGCGCTCCTCCCCGAGGCTTGGGGACTCGTCCTCGCCGTACTCGTCTCAGCGGCCGGGTTCTCGCTCATGAACACGTTCCTCACCGCCATCTACTTCAAGGGAGGAAATCGATGAAGATCCACGTCGGCACTGGAAATCCGCTGAAGGTTAAGGCGACCCGCGCCGCGTTCCAAGCGGCGTTTTCCGATCGACCCATAGAGGTAGTCCAGGTGGCGGTCTCCTCCGATGTACCCCCCCAACCGTTCGAGGACGATGTCGCCAAGGGCGCGATCCTTCGGGCGAGAAAAGCGCTTAGAGACGCGGATTTCGGAGTGGGGATCGAAGCGGGGCTCGTAAGACTCCCCGGGACCGAACGGTACCTGAACCTCCAAGTCTGCGCGATCATCGACCGAGCGGACAATCTGCGCACAGGGAGCGGTCCGGGGTTCGAGCTCCCTTCTCACCTCGTGACAAGCCTGCAGCACGGATCAACCCTGAACCGCGAGATGAGCCGCATCTCAGGCATCCCGGAGATCAAGGAGGGGGAGGGGGCGATCGGGTACCTCACAAAGGGCGTGATCGATCGATTCGAGGTGACCTACACCGCGGTCCTCATGGCTCTCGTCCCCTGGATCCGCCGTGACCTGTTCCTCGGGTGAGAGTTGTCAAACAGCCGGGGAGGTGCTACCATAATGTTCGTACGGGACGTGGCGCAGCCTGGTAGCGTGCTTGCATGGGGCGCAAGAGGTCCCCGGTTCAAATCCGGGCGTCCCGACCAGAGGAGGTCGGCACACGCCGGCCTCTTACTTTGTCATCGTAAACGAATCGATCGGGCGGATCTCCGGCACGAGATGCACCTTGTCATCGTAGACGCTCGCCACCGGGATCGCCTCCACCCTTAACACCCCGCCGGCGACGGTCAGGCGCACGTAGTGCAGCATCCCGTAGCGGCGGAATACGGTTCCGGACGCGATCGTCTCCGGAGCAGCCTGCAGCGGTGCTCCCCCTCCACCGGTGACGATGTAGTGGATCCCGTCGATGTACAGATGCTCGTAGACATGCTCTTGCCCGCTCAGAACCACCCCCACTCCGTACCGCTTGAAAAGCGGGACCCACGCGTCGCGCAACTCCTCGTTCACCCCGCCGGGGAGGCCGGAGCTGTAGATCGGCCGATAGGTGAATACGATCTTGAACGGGGAGCTCGAATTCGCGAGATCGGCCCTGAGCCATTCCGTCTCCGCGCGAAGGGCCTCCCCCTCCAGGTTGGCGTCGAGTCCAACGAGATGGACACCCCCGTAGTCGAACGACCACCACTCCTCGTTCTTCTCCCCACCGCCCGCCGGGAGGGGGAAGACCTCGTAATACAAGGGATCCGCTCCGATGAGATCATCCGGCACGACAAGGTAGGGGTGGTCGCGCACCAGGCCGCCCGCCGCCCAGAAGAAATTGGCGAGGAGATCGAGGTTCGCGGCTTTCACCAGCTCCCCCACGTTAACCACGAACGCAGCATCCGGCTCGTTGTCCGTCATCACCGAGGCGACGAACTTGTGACGGTCGGGAAAGGTGGATGTGCCGCCGTAGACCAGAAAGGAGAAGCGCGAAACGTCCGGACCGGCGGTGCTGAACCGCCCCACCGGACTCTCGTAGACCGCATCCCCTTCGTAGATCACGAGCTGATAGCGATAAGCGGTGGCGGGGGACAAATCGCCGAGGCGGATCTCAGCGATCCCGGAGTGCGGTGCAAACGACAGCGTCTCAGCCCAGGTTCCGGTCTCCTCGTAGTCAGCCGCCGGGGAGTAGCGGATGTCCGCCCCGACCGGCCGGGATGTATTCCACGAGATCGCCACGAAGTCGTTTCCCACCACCCCAAGGACCGGGCCCCAGAGGAGCGGGCTCTCCTGCTGCGCGAAGGTGTACAACCCGAGGAGCAGGATGATCACCGCTAACCCGAGGCCCACTGACAATCCCTTGCCCATCATCCCTCCCTATCGCGTACCTAAGCCATTCTCTCACAGGGGTCCTCCCCTGTCAACTCCCGAGGGTAGAGGGAGAGGTCTGCACCGCGGGGACGGTAAGGGAGTCAAACGGCTCCGGCGGAAGCTGGGTTACGCTGTTCCCTTCCATCTTTCCCACCGGGACCATCTCGATTTCAGCCTGTTCTCCGGAGATCGTGACACGGATGTAGTGGAGGAGCTCGGCACGCTTCACCGAACCTGGGATCGGATCAGCGGTGAACCCGCTCAGAGGCGCTCCCCCTCCTCCGGTGACGATGTAATTAACCCCGTCCTCCACCAGCCGCTCGTAGTTGTGGCAGTGTCCGGAGAAGACCGCCGTCACCCCGTATTCCTTGAATATCGGATGCCACAGGGTACGAAGACCGGTGTTTCCCGGGGCGTATTCAAGATCGGATGAGAAAAGGGGATGATGGAAGAAGACGAAAATGAACCGCTCCCCGCGCGCCTTGGCCGCAGCCAGGTCCTCCTTCAGCCATGAGATCTGTTCGCGGTTCAGCCTAAAGCCGTGCGGTAGGGTGAGGATGTTCGTGTCCAGCCCCACCAGGTGAACGGTCCCGTAGTCGACGCTCCACCATTCCTTACCGTCCTTCCCGCCCCCGGAGGGGAGTGAGAACCCCTCGTAGTATTGGGGGGAGTTCTGCTCATGGTTCCCCAGCACCGTGAGGTAAGGGGCATCCGCGGCGAGCGGAGCGACCGCCGGGAAGAACCGTTCATCCCACAGCATCTCCACCCCGCCGGTCTCCACCAGATCACCTGTGTGCACCACAAACCGCGGGTGATCGGTTTCCATCGCCTTCACCACCAGCGCATGCCGGTCGGGATAGGTACGGGTATCCCCGTATACGGTGAAAACGAAGTGATCGAGATCGGAAGAGGCGGTCCAGAACCTACCCACATCGCTCTCTCTTGAAGCGAGGCCTACCTTTATATCCACCCGATACGCGTACTCCGTATCGGGCGAGAGCCCGCTCAGGGGGACGTGATAGACGAAGTCCTCCGTGCCGGAATCGGCGGAGACGGAGACCGCCGAGGAGAACGTGCCCGTCTTCTCGTACTCAGTCCACGGACCGAAGCGTACAACCCCAGGAAGCGGGCGGTCTAGCTTCCAGCTGACCACCACGGTTGTCGTCGGGTCATCTTCGATCCCCAAATACGGGCTGCGCACGAAGACCGGCGGCGCCGGTTGATGCAGCCCGATCCCGATGAAAAGCAGAAGGATAACCGCACCGATCCCGATCCAATACCGCCATGCGTGCATACTCCCCTCCTCGCTACTGGTAGAACACCCACCTCTTGCTCAGCCGCATCTGGATCAAGGTGATGATGAAGATGATGACGAACAGGATGTTGGCCACCGCCGCCCCTCTTCCAAGCTGCCATTGCCCCCAGGCCGTGTTGTAGAAGTAGACCATCACCGTCATTGCGGCGTGAAGCGGCCCACCCCCCGGTCCGGACCAGAGGATGAAGATCTCCTGGAAGACCTTAAACGCTCCGATGATCGATATGATGAACACAAAGAACGTCGTCGGGGAAAGCAGGGGGAGGGTGATGTACCGAAAGCGCGCCCACCCGGTCGCCCCATCGACCTCCGCCGCCTCGTAGTAGGTCTTGTCTATCCCCTGCAGCCCGGCGAGGAATATCACGATATCGAACCCGAGGAAGCGCCATATCCCCATGAGGATCACCGCCGGCATGGCGAACTGGGGGGTGTTCAACCAATCGATGAGCCGAATGTGGAAGAGATTGTGCAGGATATAATTCAGAAGTCCGTAGTCCCGGTCATAGATCCACAGGAAGACCATCGACGCCGCCACGGTGTTCGTCACGTAGGGAAGGAAGAACGCGGTGCGGAAGAAAGAGCGTCCCCTGATCTTCGAGTTGAGGAGCACTGCGATGAGCATAGCCAGCGTCATCGTAGGGATGACGCTTCCAAGCACATAGTAGACCGTATGCCACAGTGAGAGCCAGAACAGATCGTCGTGGAATATCCTGATGTAGTTCTCCCACCCGATGAATTCCGGATTCCGTATCTTCCAACGATAAAAACTAATCCAGAAAGCTTGAATAAATGGGTAAAAAGTAAAAGTACCCAATATGACGATCGCCGGCAGCAGATAGAGGTAGGCCTGTGCGGTGTCGCGCCAGAACCGCACATTGCGGTATCGATCCGGATCTATCGTGGGCAACAGCTTCCTTTTCATCATTTAAGTAGAGGGGGAGGAGCTTTCTCCTCCCCCCGCTTAGCTCACTCTCCCAGATACTCCGTGTCGATTTGCTTCGCCGCCGCGTCCAAGGCCTCCTTGGGGGTCGCCTTACCGAGCATCACCTGCTCGAGAGCGGTCGCGATCGACTGGCGGATGTTGTACATGTTCGGATGGTGCGGGTAGACGAAACCGATAAGGGCCATCTTCCCGCTAGCCTCCGCCTCCGGATGCTTGGCAATGAAGTTCTTCCACTCCTCGGAGGCAACCGCGGACTTGCGGACCGGCAGGTATCCGGTCTCCTCGGCCCACTGCAGCGTCGCCTCCTTGGAGATGAGGAACTTCGCGAACTCGACGGCCGCTTCCCGCTGCGCCTGCGTGGTCCCGAGCTGGAACACGCCGACGTTCGTCCCCTGGATTATGCCGTCTCCGTTCTTCGGTCCCACCGGAAGGGGAGCGGTCATCCAGCCGTGTTTCCCTTCGCTCGCCTTGGCCACGTACGGAGTCCCGGCGGAGGAACCGATGTACATCGCCACCTTCCCATCCCCGAACGGACCGGAGAGGTAGCTCGTCTGATACAGGCTGTACTGCTTCAGCTTGAGGAGGTACTCCATCGCCTGAATCCCCTCCGGGGAGTTGATCAGGCACTTGGTCATGTCGTCGTTCAGAATCCTTCCACCGGCCTGATGGAAGAAGTTGATGAAGAACTCGGTGTACGGCCGGATCCCGAACCCGTACTGATCGGGAGTCCCGTCACCGTCCTTGTCCACGGTGAGATCCTTCGCCATCTGGAGGAGCTCATCCCAGGTCTTGGGAGGGGTGGGGACAAGATCGGTGTTGTAGAACAGGACCATCGCCGATTTGTTGAACGGAACGGTCATCAGGACCTTCTGACCGTTGACCACGTAGGTGTTCGAATCGAGGAACGCCTGCGGGATGTCGTCGATCACATCCTGCGGAATATCCGGCCCGAGCGGGAGCAGCGCATCCGCCTCGATAAACTTCATCGTCCAATCCTCGTACATCTGCGCCATCACCGGTGGGGTGCCGGCGGCCACTGCGGACAACAGCTTCTGACTCAGATCACCGTAGCGCCCCTGATAGACGAGCGTGATCTTGATATCCGGATGGGTCTGCATGAACTCGTCGGCGAGCGCCTGCAGGGTCGGCTGATGTCCGCTCGACATCGCATGCCAGAACGTCACTTCCACCTGTCCTGCAAAACCGGCTACAGTCAGCAGCGTAAGCGCAATCAAGAACACCAAACTTTTCCTGAGCACGAAAAATCACCTCCGTAGGATCTTTGCCTTCTTGGGGTTTCCTCTCGTTGCCTCCTTTCCTTCTTCTCACCACCTCCTTTTGTCTATTGCTTCAGGCCGCTTCGGGCTATCCCTTGTATGAACTGCTTCTGCGCCAGGAAGAACAGGATCAGGATCGGCAGCATCGCCATGAACGAGGCACTCATCAAAAGCTCGTAATCGGTCCCCACATCCGAGCGGAAGAAGGAAAGACCAACCGGCACGGTGCGCATCTTCGGGCTGTTGGTCATGATCAACACCCACAGGAACGCGTTCCAGCTTCCGATGAACTTGAACAATCCCACGCTGACGATCCCCGGTTTGGAGAGCGGGA
>JAJRTG010000021.1 GCA_024278395.1 Fidelibacterota bacterium
GTCTTCCGATCGGCGAACTCGGCCCGTTTGCCGTCGTTCCACTGCTCGACCGGTCGGAGGTAGCCGACGATGCGCGAGTAGATCTCGGTCTTTGCCCCGCAGACCGGGCATTCCCTCTCCTCCCCGGCGATGTACCCGTGCTCGGGACAGATGGAGAAGGTCGGAGTCAGGGTGTAGTAGGGAAGGTGGAAGTTCTCCGCGATCTTCCGCACCAATTGCTTGGTCGCCTCCGGGGTCGGGGTCTCCCCGAGGAACGCGTGGAAGACCGTCCCGCCGGTGTACAGGGTCTGGAGGGGATCCTGGAGCTTCAGGGCCTCGAACATGTCCTCGGTCAGCCCGACCGGCAGATGGGTGGAGTTGGTGTAGTACGGGGTCTCCCCGCCGTATGCCTCCAGGTTGTGGATGCGGATGTCCGGGTAGCGCTCGATGTCCTTCCGCGCCAGTCGGTAGCTCGCCCCCTCGGCCGGGGTCGCCTCGAGGTTGAAGATCTCTCCGGTCTCCTCCTGGAAATCGGCGAGCCGGTCGCGCATGAAGCTCAGGACCTTTACCGCGAAGTCCCTTCCCTCCGGATCGGCGATCGTGATCCCGAACAGGTTCAAAAGCGCCTCGTTCATCCCGATCAGCCCGATCGTGGAGAAGTGGTTCTTCCAGTAGCCTCCCTCCGCCCGCTTAACCCCCTGCAGGTAGAACTTGGAGTACGGGTATAGCCCCTGCTCGGTCAGCTTCTCCAGGGTCTTCCGCTTGACGATCAGGGATTCCTTGGCGAGATCCATCAGCTCCTCCAGCCGGGAGAAGAAATCGGCCTCGTCCTTGGCCAGGTACCCAAGTCGCGGGAGGTTTATCGTCACCACCCCGATCGAGCCGGTGAGCGGGTTCGCCCCGAACAGGCCTCCCCCGCGCTTCTTGAGCTCGCGGTTGTCGATCCGCAGCCGGCAGCACATCGAGCGGGCATCCTCCGGCCGCATGTCGGAGTTTATGAAGTTGGAGAAGTACGGGATCCCGTACTTGGCGGTCATCTCCCACACCGGCTCCAGGTTGGGGTTGTCCCAATTGAAGTCCTCCGTGATGTTGTAGGTCGGGATGGGGAAGGTGAACGGGCGGCCGTGCATGTCCCCCTCGGTCATCACCTCGGCGAACGCGCGGTTGAACATGTCCATCTCGTGCTGATAGTCGCCGTACACCGAGTCCTGGATCTCCCCCCCGATGATCACCGGCTCCCCTTTCATATAACTCGGGACCTCGAGATCCAAGGTGATGTTGGTGAACGGGGTCTGGAACCCGACCCTGGTCGGGACGTTCATGTTGTACACGAACTCCTGCAGGTTCTGCTTCACCTCCTCGTAGGAGAGGCGATCGGCGCGGATGAACGGGGCGAGGTAGGTGTCGAGGTTGGAGAACGCCTGCGCTCCAGCCGATTCCCCCTGCAGGGTGTACATGAAGTTCACCACCTGGAGAAGGGCGACGCGGAAGTGCTTCGCCGGTCGGGCCTCGATCTTCCCCCGCACCCCGCGGAAGCCCCGCAGGAGCAGATCGCGCATATCCCAACCGACGCAGTACGCCCCCAAAGTCCCGAGGTCGTGAATGTGGAAATCGCCGCTCTCGTGGTGTCTCCGGACCTCGGGGGGATAGATCTTGGAGAGCCAGTAATGGGAGATCACCCGATCGGTGATGTGGGTGTTCAGCCCCTGGAGGGAGTAGGTCATGTTGCTATTCTCCCGCACACGCCAGTCGCGGTCGTTCAGGTAGTCCTCGACGAGGAACGGAATCTCCTCGATGAGGCCGCGCATCTCGCGGATCTCCGCGTGTTGTTTGCGGTAAAGGATGTACGCCTTGGCCGTGCGGATGTAGCCCTCCTCGATCAACACGTCCTCGACGATGTCCTGGATCTCCTCCACCGTCGGGAGATCCTCGGTGAACCGCGCGTTGAGGATGGTGGTCACCCGCTCGGAGAGCCGCTTGGCCGCGCGCTCGTCAGGATCGCCGACCGCGCGCATCGCCTTCCAAATCGCCGTCGTGATCTTCGCCTCGTCGAACGGAACGACCCGGCCGTCTCGTTTTACAATGCGTTCCATGTAAAATGCCCCCTCATAAATAATGGTTTGGGATATACCGGACCCATCATAGTCCCGAGGGTGGGGGTGGGTCAACAGGGACCCTGTGCGGATTTCGGAATGGCAAATGCATATGGATAGGTGAAAAGGACAGATTGCCATGCTTTTTGGGTGATAAACATCACGATCGTCTCGCTTCGAACCGGACGTCTTGATTATCCTCCTCCGATCCGCTAAGATTCGGCGATACACAACGTGGATTAGTATTCAGAGGTGATTGAAATACCTAACATCCGTTCAGCAGAGAAGCGTTTACGCCAGAGCGAGAAGCGTCGCCTGCGGAACCGGGCGAGGAAGAATGCGGTGAAAAAGGTGATCAAGCAGATCCGCATCCATCTCGCCGCCGGAGAGAAGGAAGAGGCCCGTGCCCTGATCCCCCAGCTTGCCAAGGCGGCCGACAAGGCGGCCAAGGGCCACGCGTTTCATAAGAACAAGGCGAGCCGGATCAAGTCACGGTGGATGCGCAAGATCCAGTCAGCTTGATCCAGGAGGAGGCTCTGCATGCACCACTTCGATTTCCTCGGTAAGGCGAAGTATTTTGTCCCCATCTCCATTCTGCTGGTGTTACTGAGCTGGATCCTCGTAATCCCGGGAGTGAGGGGGCTCAACCCGGGGATCGACTTCACCGGCGGCACGGAATTCACCGTTATGTTCGAAAAGCCCGTATCCACCGCCGAGGTGCGCAGCGTGCTCGCCGGGATCCCCGCACCGATCGACCTCTCCAAGAGCGTGATCCAGGACGTCGCCGGGAAGAACACCAAGGTGATCACCACCCAGCTCGATGTGGAGAGCAATCAGAGCACGATCCAGGAAATCGAGAAGACCCTGCGGGACAAGTTCCCGGTGAAGGACGTGAGCCGCCGCTCGATCGGGCGACAGGTGAGCCGGGAATTGGCCGAGAAGGGATGGCAGGCCGTCTTACTCGCGCTCGTGGTCATCCTGGTCTACATCTCCTGGCGGTTCCGGCTGCGCTACGCGGTCGGCGCGGTGGTCGCCCTGATCCACGATGTATCGATCGCCCTCGGGGTATTCGCCCTGTTCCACATCGAGGTGAACCTGGCCACGATCGCCGCATTCCTCACGATCGTCGGTTACTCCCTGAACGACACGATCGTGATCTACGACCGGATCAGGGAGAACATGAAGATCGAGCGCAAGGCATCGATCTTCGACATCATAAACAAGAGCGTCAATCAATCGCTCTCCCGTACGTTGAACACATCGTTCACCACCCTCATCCCGGTGTTCATCATGTTCCTGTTCGGGGGGACGGTCCTGCGCGGCTTCTCCCTCGCCCTGTTGATCGGAGTTATAGTCGGTACCTACTCCTCGATGTACATCGCCAATCCGATCCTCTACGGATGGTCCCTTAAGGCAGGGGTAAAGAGAGGTAAATGAACTCCCTTCTTTTTCCAGGAAGGGAATGGGAACCTGCTCCCTCCCCGGACGAGGACCTCGTCGGGGAGGTCGTTTCTTCCCTGGGCTGCTCCCGCGGGCTCGGGATCCTGCTCGCGCGGCGGGGCGGGAAGCGATGGCGGGGACTGCTCGATCCCGGCTTTCCCCAATTTCATTCCCCCTTTTCCCTATCAGGGATAGATGCGGGGATCGCGCGCCTGCGGGAGGCGATCTCCCGCGGTGAGCGGCTGTTCATCCACGGTGATTTCGACGTCGACGGCCTGACCGGTGCGGCCCTCCTCTACCGGGGGCTCTCTCCCCTCTTCCCAAAGGGGACGATCAAGGTGGAGGTCGGCGACCGCCGGCACGGGCACGGACTGTCTCATGAGTTCGTGCTGCGGGCGATCGACGAGGGGTTCTCGCTCGTCCTCACTGTGGATTGCGGGGTCTCCAACGTCGACGAGGTCGCCGCCCTGCGCGAGGCGGGGATTGACACGATCATAACCGACCATCACGTGCCACCAAAGACTCTACCCCCAGCGGTCGCGGTGATCGACCCCCAGCTACCCGGAGACGCCTATCCGAACCCCCATCTCGCCGGGGTCGGGGTGGCGTACAAGCTGCTGAGCGCCCTGTACGAACGGCTGGGAAAGCCGATCCCGTACCAGCTGCTCGATCTCGTCGGGTTAGGGACGATCGCCGATCTGGTCCCTCTCTCCCATGACGGAGAGGTGGAGAATCGGGCGCTTGTGCGGGAGGCGTTTAACCTGATCGCGCGGGGGGAGGGATCGTCCCTCGGGCTGCGCGTCCTGATGGAGCGGCTCTCGCTCAACCCGAAGAAGCTGTCCGCTTCGGATATCGGCTACATCATCGCCCCGAAGCTGAACGCGGCGAACCGCGCCGGTGACCCCAAGGTCGCGTTCCTCCTCTTGACCACGAAGCTCAGGGAGCGGGCCGAATACCTGAGCGAGGTCCTCCTCGACTACAACCGCGACCGGGAGGTGGCACAGACGGACCTGATCGCCCAGGCGCAGGAGGAGATGGCCAAGGAGGGAATAGATCCCCTAAGAGACGGGATGATCATCCTCTCCGGCAAGTACTGGAATGAAGGGATCATCGGGCTTGCCGCGTCCAACCTCGCCGACCGCTACCGCGTCCCTACGGTGATCATCTCCGAGGGGGACCGGGTGAGCCGCGGCTCCTGCCGGAGCGTGGACGGGTTCGACATGATCGCCTGCCTGCGGGAGAACGCCGACATCCTCGTGCGCTACGGCGGACACAAGATGGCCGCCGGGTTCACCGTTAAGAACGAGCTCCTCCCCGAGCTTGAGGAAAGGCTCCTCGAGTGCGCGTCCCGCAAGCGGGAGAAGTCCGCCCCCATCCGGGAACAGTACGACGCCGCCATCGACGCAGCGGAGATCGACATGCGCTTCTACACCAACATCCGTTCCCTCTCCCCCTATGGCCCGGGCAATCCCGCCCCCCTCTTCCTCATGCGCGACTGCCGCTTCTCCGGACTGACCCTCGTCGGAGGGCAGCGCCAACACCTGAAGGGGGCGGTAAGCCAGAACGGGAAGAGCATCCCGTTCATCGCCTTCCGCATGGGCCGCCACATAGACGCCTTCGCCACCGCATCCGGCACCGGGTTGATCTTCCGTCCCGGGTTCGACGACTGGCGGGGGGCGGTGCAGGTGGAGGCGGTCGACCTGATCGAGGGCTAATCCTCCGCCGCCGCAAGCCGGGAAGAGGAGAGGATCACCCATGTCGAGAGAGCTCGTCCGATGAACACAGGGATCAAAAGGGCCCTAACGATCCGGCGCGGATCGTGAATGAGCCGGTAGAGCCACTCGAGCCCGAGCCGCTGCCACCCCTCCGGGGCCCGGCGACAGTCCCCGGCGAAGAGGTCGAGGGCTCCCCCGATCCCGATCATCACGGTACCGGCGAGTCTTCCCCGCGCGTTGAGCATGAAGCGCTCCTGGCGCGGGACCCCCATTCCGACCAGGACAAGGTCCGGCCTCGCCCCGGTGATCCTTCCGATCACCTCATCATCGTCTGAAAAGTACCCGTGATGTACCCCAACGATCGTAAGTCCGGGGTATCGGGCTTTCAGCCGGGCCGCCGCCCGGGCCGCTACAC
>JAJRTG010000202.1 GCA_024278395.1 Fidelibacterota bacterium
AAGCCGGAGAAAGTGGCGCGGATCGCCGCGGCGAGGAAGTTGCTGCTCATCGCGCATGCAATCTACAAAAGCGGTGAGCCGTACCGGTCACCGATCAGCAAGGAGGGTTGACTTTTGATACAGTATCTGACCCCATTTTTCTTTTTTTTCTCTGAGCCGGATTGGTATCCTACACAGTTGCCCGTCTCGTTGGATCCGGCCTTATCCAGGAACCGTGCTCGTCCTCTGCATCAAGCATCCCGTCGGGACTAACCGCTGCCAGAGGGGTACCGGAACTCTCAGGGGTTGGCAACGGCGGAATTTCAGGCTATGATACAACCGGATCACCCGACGGGTACGATCCGGCAGGACTCTCAGCTTCGGAAGCCGCAGCTGCGGGATTACACGTTGCTTACTGTAGAGGGATGCATCGTTCAGCCAGCCTTCCTTAATGGGCTGATCCCTTTTGGGGACAGAGGGCGGGCTGAATTCGATCTTTCCCGGACGGCAGCCCGCGGCGCGATCTGAAAGAGGGGGAGAAAATCCAAAGGCAGACCCAATTTTGCAATAGGCGTTGGCGAGGAGGACGTCATGGAGATTCCCAGATGTATGAGCACGCAACACCCTGACAACGTCCAGATACCGTTCTTCGCCGACCATCCGGTGATTCAAGGGGAGACGGAGATCAAAGAGGCATACTATGCCTATTCACACCTTGGCTGCACCGAACAGATGTGGGATTATGAGGGGAAAGAGGTGGACCACTTTGTGGTGAAGAAGCTCCTCACCCGTTACGAACAGTTCTTCCAGCGGTGGCGCCTGGGAACCGATCTGCTCCTCACCCTCCGGGTGCCGAACCCCCGCGTGGAGCACGCCGAGGCCAAGGTGCTGCTGGAGACGCTGGAGAGCATTCCCCGCTCGTACGACGCCGCCCGGCTGTTCTACGGGGACGATGCGCCGCCCCCCATCTTCGAGGTCATCCTCCCCATGACCACGGACGCCCGGGAGCTGAACAGGGTCTATCACTACTACCGGGAATTCGTGGGAGGGAAGGAGCGCCAACGCTGCTCCGACCTGACGGTAGGAGAGTGGGTGGGGGACTTCCGCCCGGACGAGATCAACGTGATCCCCCTCATCGAGGATAAGGAACACCTGTTGGGGGCCGACCGCATCGTGGCGGAGTACCTCAAGGACAAAGAAATAGAATGGCAGCGGGTCTTCCTCGCCCGCAGCGACCCGGCCCTGAACTACGGGCTCTTGAGCGCGGTACTCCTGAACAAAATCGCCCTGGCCCGACTGGGGCGGTTGGAGCGGAGGATCGGGGTGGAGTTGCTCCCCATCCTCGGGGTGGGGTCGGCTCCGTTCCGGGGGAACTTCCGCCCGGCACGGGTGAAGGAGACCCTGGCCGAGTACCCGTCGGTACAGACGTTCACCATCCAATCGGCATTCAAGTACGACCACGAAGAGGGAGAGGTCCGCCGCGCGATCCAGTACATAAACGACACCTATCGGGGAGAACCCGATGAAGTGGATGAGGACCGGTGCGTGCAGATCATCGACAAGGTCGCGGCCCGCTACGCTGAGGGGGTGAAGCTCCTGGCTCCCATGGTGAACGAGATCGCCCGCCACACCCCGCCCAGGCGGGCGCGGAAGCTGCACGTGGGGCTGTTCGGCTATTCCCGCCGGTTGGAGGGGCACAACACCAGCCTCCCCCGAGCGATAAAGTTCTGTGCCGCCATGTACTCGTTGGGGATTCCTCCCGAGATCCTGGGATTGAACGCGTTGAGCACCGCGGACCTGAAGTTCGTGCGGAGCACGTACAGGAAGTTCGAGCGCGATATGCGGGACGCCCTGCGCTTCCTGAACGAGGAGAACCTGAAGTACCTCCCGCCCGTTCTGCAGGATGAGATCCATACGGCGCTGCAGTGGTTCCCCTACGAACCGGACGAGGAACACCGTGAGATCACGGGGGAGATCATGGCCGGCTTACAGGAAGGAACCCGGGAGTTCGCCCTGCCGGAGAGGATCGCAAAGGCGGCCGCCTGCCGCCGCTTCCTCGGCTAAGCGAGGCTGAGTGCTGTTCGCCCACCCGGGAGCAAGTTCATTCATAACGGTTCGGCGCCTTGCCTTTCGCAAGCAACCTTTCCATGGCCGCTGTAATGGATATAATAGCGCCCTATCCAGTTTCCCCGGAGGTTGCCGATGACATTCGTTGACGTGTTACGCCCGGCGATCGCGCGAAGCCGCGCGGGCCTGCTCTACGACGCAATGCTGGTCGTGGCGGGGAGTGTCTTCATCTCCCTGCTTGCGCGGGTGGCCATCCCCCTCCCGTTCAGCCCGGTCCCCATCACCGGACAGACCTTCGCCGTCCTGCTTGTGGGGGCGCTCCTGGGAAGCCGGCGGGGAGGGCTGGTGGTCCTCCTGTATCTCCTGGAGGGAGTCGCAGGCCTTCCGTTCTTCGCCGGTGGGGCCGGGGGGCCGGCCCGTCTCGCCGGTCCGACCGGTGGCTACCTGATCGGCTTCGTCGTCGCGGCCTTCGCGGTGGGGCTCCTCGCCGAACGGGGTTGGGACCGCCGGGTGTGGAGCACCGCCGCGGCAATGCTCGTGGGAAACACTATCATCTACGCATTCGGCCTCCTCTGGCTGGAGCGCTTCGTGGGGGCGGGGAAGGTCCTCTCCCTGGGGCTCCTCCCGTTCATCCCCGGAGACCTGCTCAAGCTCGGACTGGCGGCGGTCAGCCTGCCGGCGGGGTGGAAGCTCCTTGGGTGGCTCGGTCGAGCGTGACCTAACCCAAGTCGCCTGCGAACCAGCATCGCACCGCACAGGATCTTCATACCCCCTTCACCTCTCCCTCAAGGGCCGGTGTTAACGTATTGAGCATGGTTCATCCATAAGGGGGAAAGATGAAGAATCGAACCAGAATGATCAGCGGAGCAATGACCGCTGTGCTCTTGTTCAGTGGATTGGTGGTGATCGCCGGCGGATCACTGGGATGGGATGAAAACTCCCCTCTAAAGATCCACCACGGGGAGGACTGCCGTGATGAAATGATGGACGGCTTGGGGGTCCCCAGAGAGGAGCTCGATCGATTGGAGGGAGCCCCGGTTGGTGAACCGCTGTACAGCTCCTGTCAAACGACGGCGGGGCCTAGAATGTGAGGAGGAGAAGGGGATAGGTTGGTTCTCGGCCTCCAAAGGTGCATCGGGCGGACCTAATTCGTAAACTCGGTAACAAATGAGAGCGTTGAGGGTCAAACGGGTGATTGGGGCCGTCGTGTTGATCGTCCTCCCCTTCCTGGCGGGAGGATGCCTCACCCAGAATTCAGCCCCGATGGCGCATTTTGCGGCGATCCCCTCCTCAGGGGAATCCCCCCTCCATGTGACCTTCGACGCCTCGGCGTCCTACGATCCCGACGGTGTCATCCGGAAGTACACGTGGGCGTTCGGAGACGGGAGCGCGGGGACCGGAGTGGTAACCTCCCACACCTACGTCACTTCCGTCAGCCGGGACTACACGGTCACGCTGACGGTCGAGGACGACCGCGGGGCACAGGCCACCGCCAGCCAGACGATATCGGTAAGACCACCGTCCACCGATTCGGACGCCACGAACTGCGTTGATTTCACCTGGCCGTTTCATTACGACGCCGAAGGGGATGACGCCCAGAACCTGAACGACGAATACTTCACGCTGGTAAACAACTGCGGTCGCCCGATCGACCTATCCGGATGGAGGGTGAGCGATGAGGATGCAAATACATTCGAGTTTCCCGCGGGGTTCATCCTCGCACCCGGGGCGTGGGTGATGGTGCACACCGGAGCCGGAACGGACACCCCCACCGATCTATACTGGAACGCGGGTAGACCCGTCTGGGACAACGAAGGGGACACCGCCATCCTGGAGGACGACACCGGGGTCATAATCAGCGTTTACGTGTACCACGCCTGCTAGCCGGTGTGCTCCCCCTAGTACGCGCGGGCGAAGTAGGCGTAGCCCTGCGCCGGTTTTCCGCATACGGCGCAGCGCAGCCCCTTGGGGTTCCACTCCTGGTTCAGCTCGAGCGGGAAGCAGCGGGAGGTGGCCTTGGTCTCCTCCTTGATCCTCGCCTCGCACTCGGCCTCCCCGCAGTGGGGGATGAGGGCCCAGCCCTCTTTCACGATCGCTTTCAGCTCCTCGTAGTCCTTCGCCTCGTGCAGGTTGGAATCGCGGAATTCCTTCGCCTGAGAGAGGAGGTTTTCCTGGATCTCCTCCAACAACCGCGGCACCGCTGCGGTAAGCTCCTGTTGCTGAACGGAGGACTTGCCGTCTCTGCCCGGGATGTCGCGGCGGGCGAGGACGACCGTCCCGGCGGCGACGTCGCGCGGGCCGACCTCCATGCGGAGCGGCACCCCACGCATCTCCCAGTCGTTGAACTTGAACCCCGGGGTGATCCCGACCCGATCGTCGACGTGCACCCGCACCCCGGCGGCGACGAGCTCGTCCTTTATCCGCCCGACCGTATCCAACACCGCGGTCCGCTCTTCGTCCCGCTTCCAGATCGGGACGATCACCACCTGAATCGGGGCGAGGCGTGGGGGAAGGCGCAATCCCTTCTCGTCCCCGTGCGCCATGATGATCCCCCCGATCATCCTGGTGGATACCCCCCACGAGGTCGTCCACGCGTACCTGAGCTCGTTCTGTTCGTCGAGGAACTTGATGTCGAACGCCTTGGCGAAGTTCTGCCCGAGGAAGTGGGAGGTACCGGATTGCAATGCCCATTTGTTGCGCATCATCGCCTCGATCGCGTAGGTCTCCTCCGCTCCGGCGAACTTCTCCTGCTCGCTCTTCCGTCCCTTGATCACTGGAATCGCGGCCTCGTTCTCCGCGAAGTCGGCGTAGATCTCGAGCATCCGCATCGTCTCGGCCTGCGCCTCCTCGGCGGTGGCGTGGGCGGTGTGCCCCTCCTGCCACAGGAACTCGAGGGTGCGCAGGAAGAGGCGGGGGCGCAGCTCCCAGCGGACCACGTTCGCCCACTGGTTGATGAGGAGCGGGAGATCGCGGTAGGAGCTGATCCACTGGGAGAAGGCGTACCCGATCACCGTCTCAGAGGTGGGGCGCACGACGAGCGGCTCCTCGAGCTCCTTTCCCCCACCATGGGTGACGACCGCAAGCTCGGGGGCGAACCCCTCCACGTGCTCCGCCTCCCGCTGGATGAAGCTCATCGGGATCAAAAGCGGGAAGTAGGCGTTCTTGTGCCCGGTCGCCTTGAACCTCCGGTCGAGCGCGTCCCTGATGTTCTCCCACAGCTCGTACCCGTACGGCTTGATGATCATGCACCCGCGCACCGGCGCGTAGTCGGCCAGGTCGGCCATGCGGACAACGTCGGTGTACCAGCGGGAGAAGTCCTGACTCTGGGGGGTTACGCCCTGCGATCCCATGCTCGTCTCTCCTTTCCTCGAGTGGTCGTGTTGAGCTGAGAGTTTACCCGGTTTCCCCCGGGGATGAAACCGCTACACCCCGAAAAGGTAGAGGACTCCGCCCACGGCGAGGCCGAAGGCGAGGTTGAACGCCTTCACCCGCAGGGAATCGCGCACCGAGACGGAGAGGAGCGGGAGCATCCCGTGTCCGTCCTGGACGAACGAGCTCACGAACAGGACGGAGAACGGGATCAACCCGGAGGCGTACATCATTACAAAGATCATGTGCGGCCCTGATTCGGGGATGATCCCGAGCAGCCCGGCGAACAGGAAGATGAGCCAGATGTGTCCCTGGATGAACGCCCGCACCGTCTCCTGCGGCGGGAGGAACGAGAGGACCAACAGCGCGCCGAACGTCCACAAAAACACGCGCAGAGTGTGGGTGCGCAGGATGTGGCCGACGATATGGGTGCGCAGGTAATGCTCCGAGCTCGAGAACCCGAGAACCGTCCCCAGCGAGAGAAGGACGACGAGGGTCACCCGCATCCAATTCCAGCTTTTCGGCCCGACCACCCCCAAGGATGAGATCATGAGGAGCGCGATCATGAGGGAGAGGAAACCGAGGCGCAGGAGGCTCGGGCGACGCAGGTTGGCGCGCAGGGTCTCCCACTGGCTCCCGCCGAGCTCCTCCGGATGCACCTCCTGCAGCCGACACGCCTCACACGGTTCCATCCCCAGGCGCCTGGCGATCCAATCGGAGATCGCCCCGAATATGATCCCGGAGAGAAAGAGCCCGCCGAACAGGATCAGCGCCTTCTCCGGGAACAGCGACAGCATCACGTAGGACTCGTCCCCGGAGGTCGCGATCATCCCTCCGACGAGCGCCCCGAAGCTGATCAGTCCGTGCACGTACAGCGAGACGTTCATGAACGCCCCCAGGCACCCCGGGGTCGCGCCGAGGAAGGAGGAGAGCACGTACTCCCGCCACCTGCGGCCGCGGAGCGCCATCGTCATCCCACCGCGGGAGCGGACGTTCAGCCAATCGACGAACACCATCATGGAGAAGACGAAGATCGTGATCGTCACCGCCTCACGCAGGATCGCGAGCACGTTCATCACGGCCTCCTTTTACCTCCCGGTGTTGAACTCCTCGAGGGCCTTATGCAGCTCGGCTACATAGGTGAGGGCCGGCCCTCCGCCCATCATCACCGCCACGGTCGCCACCTCCCAGATCTCCTGCTCGCTGGCCCCGGCCTTCAGCGCCTTCTCCGTGTGGATCCCGATGCAGTACTTGCACCGAGCGGTGAGTGCGGTGGCAAGGGCGATCAGCTCCTTGGTCTTGAGGTCGAGCGCCCCCGGTCTGAGGACCGCCTCCATGAACTGGGAGAAGCCCTGCATCTCCTCCGGGACCTCCTGGGACAGTTTCCCAAGCGCCCTCTTTACGTCCTGCATCGCCTGTCTCATTTCGCCCATCGTGTGGACCTCCGTTCTCGAAATTTTATGGAATTATACTAGCAATTCCGCGGGCGATGAGCCCGATTAAAAGAGCTGTCCCTGTGGTCATCCCCAACACCGCCGCCGTCCACCGCCGCCCGAGCTCGCGGATCAGGACGGCGATCGTCGCT
>JAJRTG010000203.1 GCA_024278395.1 Fidelibacterota bacterium
CCGCCCCGTGCTTCGTCCGGATACCTCGCGCGCTACGCCGCCCTCGTCGGGGACGCGAGCACCGGCGCGGTGTTGCGGGCAGGGTAGCATGGATGTAACCTCCGCACGGAGGTGGTGCGCGTGCGCCTTCCCTACGGCGAAGGGGATATCGAGGTCGACGTTCCCGATCGGAACCTGATCGGGGTGTTGGAAGGAAAGAAGGTGGCAGTACCTGATCTCGCGCAGGAGTTCGCCCGCGCGTGGGCGAACCCGATCGGGATCGACGATCCGGTGGCGGGGTTCCACCCCGGGGAGACGGTTGTGTTCATCGTCACCGACCACACCCGCCCCACCCCGAGCCGGGAGATCCTCCCCCTCGTCTGGGCCCGGATCTCGTCCCGCGTCCGCCGCGAGGACGTGACGATCGTCATCGCCACCGGGACGCACCGCGCCCCGACCGACGCCGAGCTCGACCGGATCCTCGGGGATCTTCGCCGCGGGTTCCGCGTCCTGGTCCACGACTGCGATCGCGGGCTCGTCGAGGTGGGGGTGAGCTCCCGCGGGACCCCGATCCTGATCAACCGGACCGTGGTCGAGGCCGACCACGTGATCAGCATCGGCCACATCGGGATGCACTACTACGCCGGCTACTCCGGCGGGAGGAAGAACATCCTCCCCGGGGTCGCCGGGCGGGAGACGATCGAGCGCAACCACGCCCAGCTCCTCGACCCGGGTTGCGAGGGATGCGTCTACCGCGGGAACCCGATCTCGGAGGAGATGTCCGAGGCGGCAGAGCTCGTCAGGGTCGACTTCATCGTCGATTCCGTCCTCGGTCCGGACGGACGCGTCGTCAGGGTCGTGGTCGGGGATATCGAGGCGGCGCACGCGGCCGGACGGGCGGTCTGGGATGACATCTTCAAGGTCCCCCTCCCGGAGAAGGCGGACCTGGTGATCGCCTCCACCGGGGGTCGGCCCAAGGACATCGACCTCTACCAGGCGTACAAGGGGCTGTACAACGCGGCCAAGGCGGTCAGGGACGGGGGGATGATCCTCCTCGTCGCGGCCTGTCCGGACGGGATCGGCCATCCCGTGTTCGAGGATTGGATCCGCCGCTGCGAGACCCCGGAGGACGTGTTCAAGGTGTTCGCGGAGGAGGGGTTCAAGCTCGGCGGGCACAAGGCGGTCTATCTGGCCAAGGACCTCGCCCGCGCCGAGATCTATCTACTGTCCGAGATGGACGACGCGCTCGTCGAGCGGTTCTTCCTCCGACCGATCCACGATCCCAGCGCGATCCTCGACCTCGCCCGCGATCGGTTCGGTAGTGATTTCAGCGCGATCGTCATCCCCCATGCCGGAGATACGTTCCCTGTCGATCAACGGGCGTGAGCTGCGCCTGCTGCGCTATGACGAGGTCGACTCCACCCAGCGGGTCGCCCGCGGGCTCGTCGAGCGCGGCGCGGGGCCGGGGACGATCGTCATCGCCGGGTCCCAGACCGCGGGGCACGGGCGCTACGGGCGGGAGTGGGCATCGCCGCCCGGCGGGCTGTACGCCTCGATCGTGCTCGACCCGGATCCGCTCCTCCCGCTCCGCGCCGGGGTCGCGGTCGCGGAGGCGCTTTCCGGGTACGGGGTCGCGGCGAGGCTCAAGTGGCCGAACGACGTCACGGTGGGTGGAAAAAAGATCGCCGGGATCCTGGTCGAGGCGGCGGGCGGGACGATGATCCTCGGGATCGGGGTGAACCTGGAGGGGATTCCGTATCCGGGCGCGACGAGCGTCCGCGCCGCGGGGGGGAGCGTCCCCCGCCCGGATGAGCTGGTGGTCCGGATCGTCGCGCCGCTGGTTGTCCCGGTTCCGGACGACGAGATCATCGCGCGCTACCGCGAGCTGTGCGCCACCATCGGCAAGGAGGTCTCAGTCTCCGTCGGGGCGGAGGTGATCCGCGGCCGGGCGGCGGGGATCGACCGCCGGGGAAGGCTCGCAGTGAGGACGAGGGAAGGGATTCGCATCGTGTCTTCCGGTGAGTGTCTGCATCTTTCCGGTTGACGTGGGGAAAGGAAGGGGCTAATCTCGTTTCAATATACAACGTGGAGGGGTAAAAGTGTTTTGGAAGAAGCAGAAAGAGATTGAAACTCTGGTGTTGAAGCACCTCGAGAAGGTCGAGGAGAGCCTCACCCACTTCCAGGAGGCGCTCGCTGCATATCTTTCCGGGGAGATGGAGAAGGCGGGGGAGCTCTCCTTGGCCACCCACACCGCCGAGGGGAGAGCCGATGACGTGCGCCGTGAGGTGGAGGCGGCCCTGCTCGGGGGGGCGCTCCTCGCCCCGTCCCGCCGGGACATCCTCGAGGTGATCGAGCAGGTGGACAAGCTGGCGAACGCCGGGGAGGAGACCCTGGATTACCTCATCCTCCAGCAGATATCGATCCCTGATCCCCTCAAGCCGTTCATCAGGGAGATCGCGGACAAGACGAAGGAGATCGCCGCTGAGGTGAACTCCGCGATGCGGCTCCTGTTTGATGACATGAACAGCGCCCTCGAGCACACGAAACAGATCGAGATCAAGGAGAGCGAGGTCGACCGCGTGGAGCGGGACGCGATAAAGATGGTGTTCAAGATGGAGATCGACCTCGCGGCGAAGCTGCAGCTATACGGGCTGATCGAGGTGTTGGTGGAGATATCCGACCGGGCCGAGGACCTCTCCGACAGGATCGACATGATGATCTCCCAGCGGCGGCTGTGAAGCGAACGGTGCTAGTTTGGAAGTAGTCCAATGCCCGGGACGGGCGGCGATCCGAACCGACGCGATCTCGCTGTGAAACAGGTTGACAGCAGCACGCGGCGGGGAGGAATCAGCGGTCGTTCCTCGAGTTTTTCTCTTTATACATCTCCCGGTCGGCCTTGGAGAGGATCGACTCGATGGTTGTGGCCCGCTCCGGATCCCAGTGGGCCGCACCGATGGCGAGCGTTACCGGAACCGGGATGAGCTCGTTTATTGCCTTGTTCTCCGACAGCGCCTCTTGAATGCGGGCCTTCACCGCCTCCGTCTCGCCGTCCGTCTCGAGGAGCATGACGAGGAACTCGTCCCCGCCGTAGCGGACCACCAGGTCGGTCTCCCGCACCTGCTCGACGAGGAGTCCTGCCACCGCCTTGAGGACCCTGTCGCCCATCTGATGTCCGAACCGATCGTTGATCCCTTTAAACCCGTTGATGTCGATCATCAGGAAACCGATCGGATGGGCGTAGCGCTTGGAGCGGAGGATCTCCTGCTCCACCACCTCGTTGAAGTAGCGGCGGTTATACACCCCGGTCAACGGGTCCCGGTTCGCCTGCTCCTTGAGCTCCTTTTGGAGGCGGATCCGGGAGATCGCCTGGGCGGTGTGACCGATGAGGAGTTCAAGGAGGCGCACATCATCGCTGGAGAAGGCGTTCTTCTTCGTCGAGGCGACCTGGAACACCCCGAACCGCCCGATCGGGGCGCTGATCCCGGAGCGGAACTCCGACCGGGTCGGCTTCGCCGACGGCTCCTCGTCCGGGCTCCCGATGACGTAGGTCTTGCCCGTCCGGTAGGTCTTCGTGGCGAGGGATTCCTCGGACAGGGGCGCGGACCGGCTCGCCCCCGGAGGGAGGCCCTTCGAGGTCGCCTTGGTGACGAGCTGGTCCCCTTCGACGATGTCCAGGGTGCAGAGCGGAAAGTTCAGGATCTCCTCGGCGGCGCGCACCGTGCGCTTGTAGATCTCGTCTTCATCGTCCAGGCCCTCGAGCTCCTGCGCCACCGCGTGCAGGAGTTCGATCTTGCGCTGCGACTCCTTGAGCTTCTCTTCCGCGGCCAGCCGGGAGGAGATGTCGCGGGTGATGGAGAGGAGGTGGGGTTTTCCCTGGAAGGTGAACCCAACCCCGTGCACCTCGACCGGAAACGCCGTCCCGTCCTTGCGCAGGTTGACCGAATCGGCGACGAACACCCCATCGTCCACTCCCCGCTTGAAGTTCTCGAATCCGTGGTAATAGTCGGGATGGACGATCCTCTCCGCCGAGAGCCCGATCAGCTCGCCCGGACCGTACCCATACATCCGGTAGGCGGCCGGGTTCGCCTCGACGATGGTCCCGTCCTGGCCGAAGACGAGGATCGCGTCGGTGGTGGCGGAGAAGATGCTCCGATAGCGGGATTCGCTCTCCTGCAGGGCCTCCTTGGCCTGCTCCCTGATTATCGCCATCGCGATCTGATCGGAGACGGTCTCCAGGACGGCAACATCGTTTTCATCGTAGCAATGAGAATCGGTATAGCTCTGCACTATCACCGCTCCGATCACCCGGTCATGCAGCAGAAGCGGGACCCCGAGCCAGGCCTTCGACGTCGCCCCCACCGACTTTATCCCGAGCTCCTTCGTCAGCTTTCCGCGGTTTTTCTCCGTGATGAGGAGCGGTAGGCCGTTTCGGATCACGTA
>JAJRTG010000204.1 GCA_024278395.1 Fidelibacterota bacterium
GACGTCGGTGAAGAACTGATGGAGATCGGAGCGGTAAACGCCGACATGGAACTCCTTCCCGCCGGTGTTCACTTCAAAAAGGCGGCGGAGCTGCTATTCGTCTCCCCTCTCACCATCAACCCTTCGATCGATGTCGCTGGTGACGACCTTGTAGTCATGGAGGTGATCGAGGACCTTTGGAAGGAACACGAGTCCAACCCCGAAATCTACCCCTCGTACAAGGAGATCAGAAGAGAGGTGGAGAAAAGGAGGGAGGTGGCGACCACTTGGAAGATCTCCTACAGCCTTTACCTGCTGGAGAGTTTCCGGCTTATAGATTCAGAGAGACTCGGTGAGAAGGATCTCGTGTATCGGCTTACCGAGTGGGGGGAAAAGGTGCTTCAGGACCGGAGGCAGCATGCCTTGAAGCCGGTGTTCGCCACCGGGGTCATGGCGATAACCACCACCCGCATGGAGAACCTGTCCCCGGACGACGCGTGGGTGGGCGCCGCGGCCGACCAGGGGTTGGTGGGAAATGGCTATCCCACCAAGTCGGGACGGCTGTTCGCCGAATTGGCCAGCGGGATCGAGAGGCTCCCTCTCATCTCGGCGTTTGAGGGGAAGGTCCTGAAGACCCTTCCCCTGTGGCGGGGCATGTTCGAGCGGAAACTGCTCTCCTTCTTCCCCGAGGAGGAGAGGGAACTCGTCCTCACTGCTGTGAGAAAGCTGCTGGCACAGGGGTTGATCGATGCCCTCCCCGGCGGGCTCTACTCCGTCACCGAGGCCGGGAAGAAGTTCAAGCAGGGGATCGCAGGGGTCCCCGATGAGATCAAGTTTCACGTAACGCCCCACATCTTAAGGCTGCTGCTCGCCGTGGCCGAGGTGACCGAAAAGGAGGGGAAGCTGGACTGGAAGAAGGTCGAGCGGGCTACAAAGTTCGACCCGGACGTGTTCAACGAGGTACTCACGCAGGCGTCCTATTCCCACTTCATTCGCGGCGAGAAGCTGACCACCGCCGGAGAGCTGCTTGTGGAAGGGGTGGAGATCCTCAAGGAGCACCAGACCCTCTGGGAGGAGATAGAGATCTAGACCGTGCCGGTCGACGCTTTGCAACCTGGGATTTAAACCGCACCGGGTGGGGCGAGAACCCACCCGGTGCGTTCACTTCCTACTTCACGGCCTCCGATGCGTTCACCCGCCCGAGTCCGTACCAAGGATCGCGTCCCGGCTTGCCGAGATCGTCGGCGGTTCGGCGAAGGATCCGTTCCATCTGGCTTGGAGAGGCGTTCGGATGGGCCTGCTTGATCAGGGCGGCGACCCCGGCGACGTGCGGGGAGGCCATGCTCGTCCCGGTCATCCACGCCCAGCCTCCGGGATAGGTGCTGAACACGAGGTCGTACCACCACGGGCCGTCCGGATACAGGGAGAAATCGACGTTGCCGCCCGGAGCGGCGAAGTCGATGGGCATCCCGTAGTTGGTGTAGAAGGCGGGGGTGTCCAAGCTGACCGTGGGGTCGAGCCCCCAGCCGAGCGGCCCGGTGGCGGAGATGCAGAGGGTCCTGCCGCATTCCGCCGGGATCTCAATCCAGGGCCCATCCCGGCCCAGATCGGCCGAGTCGTTCCCGGCCGCCGCCACGACGAGGGCACCGTTGTCCCACACGTAGTTGATCACACGGGTGAGAAGGGAGATGAGTCCGGAGATCTCCCTCGCACTGACCTCTGTCCCGTCCTCGGTGGTGAACCCGTTGCGCGGTAGATAGGCGCCGAGGCTCATATTCACCACATCGGCTCCGATGGAATCCGCGTAGAGCAGTCCCTGGATCAGCCAGCTGAAATCGCCGCCCCCCGTACTGTCCAGAACCTTCACTGCCACGAGCTCGGCGTCCGGGGCGACCCCGATCGAGCCGAACTCATTGTGCGCCGCGGCGATGATCCCGGCCACGTGCGTCCCGTGGCCGGCTCCGTCATCGATCCCCGGCTCGTACGGGACGAACGAGGTGCTGAGCGCGGTGTTCACGTTGGGGACAAGATCGGGATGGGTGTAGTCGATCCCGGAATCGAGGACCGCCACCCGTACGCCGGCGCCGGTGTAGCCCGCGTCCCACGCCCCCGGGGCGTCGATCGCGTACATGCTCCATTGATAGGCGTTGAAGAACGGCTCATCGTCTCCGATGCTCTGACTCGTGATCCCGCTCGCGGCCGGTCCGGCCTGGTCCATGGTGATGACCCTCTGATATCCTTCGTTCGGGATCCAGTTCAGCCTCACGTCGGGGAGGACGTATTCCACCCCCACCTCCCCGGACATGTCGGAGACGAACGTGGAGCTCACCGCGGTGACCAGAGCCGTCCCTATCTCATCGAACTTGGCCTTTACGTTCCCTCCCGCCGCCTTCGCCTTCTGATCGAAGTCTCTGGGCAGCGTGTTCCCCTGGAACACGACCAGGTAATCCTTTCCTGCGGGGTTGACCGCCGCCGGAGAGGTGGTCTCGTCATTGACGGCGAGAAGCGATGTACAACCGGAGATGAAGATCGCCAACAATCCCAACGCCACCAGCAGAAGAAAAGCTTTCTTTTTCAATCTTACCTCCTCTTTTAGTTACGATGACTAGCTGGGCTCAAGTGGTCTGGAGAGTTATCACCTCCTTCACCTATTTGTTTAGCGCTTTATTGTCTTATAGCAGAAAACCGTGCGAAAGACAATCGCAGTCGTCCAGCCGGTGGCGATGGGTTGGGACATGATCCCTGGTCAGCTCTTCCCTTTGTTCAATTCTCGCTCGATCCGCTCCCACACCGCCGCGACGTCTGCGGGGAGATCAGCCGGAGGGTTGGAATGACGCGGGACGACGTCCTCCAGGGCATTCCGGTGGTAGCCGACCTTGAGGTCGGTGAACTTGAGCCCGTGCGCGGTGGCGATGACGACGACGCGCTGATCCGGCCTAATCGTCCCGTCCGCCGCCAGCTTGGCCGCGGCGGCGAGCGCCGCCCCGGTCTGCGGGCACGTGTACAGCCCTACCTGATCGGCGAGTGCCGCCGCGTTCGCCAGCTCGTCCTCGCTCGCCTGCTCGACGACCCCGTCGAACGCTGTGAGCGTTTTCACTGCCCTCTCGTAGCTCACCGGATCCCCGATCCGGATCGCGGAGGCGAGCGTCGGCCGCGCCGTGACCGACCGGTGGTCCTTGAACCCGGTGCGGTAGCTCAAATAGAGCGGATTGGCCCGCTCCGCCTGGGCGGCGACGAGGCGGGGGAGGCGATCGATCAACCCGAGGTCTCGCATCATCAGAAGCCCGCGCCCGAGCGCGCTGATGTTCCCCAGGTTTCCGGCAGGGATGACGATCCAATCGGGCACCTCCCAGCCGAGCTGCTGGACAATCTCGATCCCCACCGTCTTCTGTCCCTCGATGCGCAGCGGGTTCATCGAGTTGGCGAGGTAGATTTCCGGGTCAGCGGTGATCTCCTGCACGATCCGCATGCACCCATCGAAATCGGTGTCGAGCGCGAGGACGAGCGCCCCGTGCGCGATCGGCTGAGCGAGCTGAGCGGTGGAGACCTTACCCCGCGGCAGGAAGACGATCGCCGGAATGCCGGCGGCGGCGGAGTAGGCGGCGAGCGCGGCCGAGGTGTCCCCGCTCGATGCGCATGCCACCGCGCGGATCGGTACTCCTTGGGAGATCAGCTGCTTCACGTGCGAGATCAGCACCGTCATCCCCAGGTCCTTGAACGATCCGGTCTGGCTGATCCCGCACTGCTTGATCCACAGGTCGGGGATCCCGAGCCGGGCCCCGAGCCGCGGTGCGTGCAGGAGCGGAGTGTATCCCTCACCGAGGGAGACGATGTTCTCGAGCGAGATGTGCGGTGCGACCCACTCCCACTTCCCCCACACCCCGCTTGCGTACGGCCACCGTGCCCCGTGAACCCGGGAGTCGAACAGCTCCCGCCACTCCGCGCCGGTCCGCTGCCGGAGCGGGGCGAGGTCATGCTCCACATCGACCAACCCGCCGCAGTCATCGCAGCGGTAGACCACCTCCGAGAGCGGGTAGCGCTTTCCGCAGCGGATACATTGCAACCAAGCCTTATCCGTCATCGTTAACCTCCTACCACGTGGGTGACAGCCCGATGCACCGGGGGATCCTCATCCGCCGCCTCCGGCACGGACGCCTCATCCGGCTTATCCGACAGGCCGAACAGGAGCGCGCCCCGGTCGTGCCAGCGCGTCGCCGCGGCCATGACCTCGTGGGTGATCACGATCTCCTCCTCCAGGAGCTCCTCGACCGATGCTGCGTCACCCATCCGGCCCATGCGGGCGATGGTGGCGCGGAACTCGGCGCGGCGGAACTCCTTGAACGGCGTGGGATCGCCGCGCCCGATCGCCGCGGACACCTGCTCGTGCACCGCCCGTACCGCCGCGGGGAGCTCCTCCGCCCGTGCGTCCACGCGCCTGAGTAGATCCGCGATCCCGCGCATCCTTCCCGCCCGCACAGCAGCGATCAGCTCGTCCCGGGAGATGATCCCCGTCCCGAGGATGAGGCAGATGTAGGCGAGGTAGTCCTGGTTGTCGGTGGTGAACACGTGGTACTCCGGCCGGTTGAACTCAGCGTAGTCGGCGGAGAACGCCGCGGCGGAGAACCCGTCCCCGAGGACGCCGGCGATGGTGGCCTGCATCGCCTCCACCCGCACCCGGTCGATGACGCGATCGTTCCTCCC
>JAJRTG010000205.1 GCA_024278395.1 Fidelibacterota bacterium
GCGGGCGGCGAACTCCTTATCCTCGTAGTAGAAGGTGAACTTGGCGATCTCCGGGAGGTTCGAGCGCAGGTGCTGGGTCAGCGGCCCGGCGGGAAGGATCGCATCGGTGGAGACCCCGTCCCCGAGCTTGATCAGGACCTCGCCTGTGAGCGGGGACTGGAGCGGCCTTTGCGGGGAGAGCGGGACGATGTTCGGGGCGCGGCGGATCTCGACCGACGGGCCTTTCGGCTCGAGGATCAATGCATCGTCGATCGTCAAGTGGTCGATCTCCACCTCCACCGGCGGGAGCTCGCGCGGGTCGGCGATCGCCCCGGCGAGGGCGGACGCGGCCGCCACCTCCGGGCTGCACAGCGCGATCTTCCCGAACTTGTTCCCGCCCCGTCCCTTCCAGTTGCGGTTCACGGTCCGCAGCGACAGGTGCCCGTATCCCGGGACGAACCCGATCCCGATGCACGCGTTGCACCCCGGCTCGATCATCCGAACACCGGCCTTGGTGAGGGCGAGGAAGCTCCCATCCTCCATCAGCATCTCCCACGCCTGACGCGACGCCGGGGAGACGACGACGTCGATCTCAGGCGAGACGCGCTTCCCCTTCAGGAGCTCAGCGGCGATCTTGATGTCGCGGTACGAGCCGTTCGTGCACGAGCCGATGTAGACCTGGTCGATCTTCGTTCCCTTCACCTCGTCGATGTCGTAGACGTTGTCCGGCATCCCGGGCATGGCGACGAGCGGCTTCAGGGTCGAGAGGTCGATCTCCAGGGTCTTGTCGTATTCGGCATCGTCGTCCGGGAATAGCTCCTGCCATACCTCTTCCCGTTTTTGCATGCGTAGAAACTCCCGGGTCACCCCGTCGGACGGGAAGATCGACGAGGTCGCGCCGGTCTCGGTGCACAGGTTGGTGATCGTCGCCCGCTGCGGCACCGACAGGGTCTCCACCCCCGGGCCGGTGAACTCGAGGAAGTAGCCGACCCCTCCCTTCACCGAGATCCGCCGCAGGATCTCGAGCGCCACGTCCTTCGCCGCTACCCCCCAGGGGAGCTTTCCGGTGAGGACGATCCGCATCATCTTGGGGACGGTGAGGTGGAACGGTCCTCCTCCCATCGCCACGGCGACGTCCATCCCACCGGCCCCGATCCCGAGCATCCCCAGACCGCCGGCGGTCGGGGTGTGGGAATCGGACCCGAGCAGGGTCTTTCCGGGAACGCCGAACCGCTCGTAGTGCAGTTGATGGCACACCCCGTTACCGTTCTTGGAGAACTTGGCCCCGTAGTGCGAGGCGATCGACTGGAGGAAGACGTGATCGTCGGTCGATTCCCCCTTGAACCCGAGGGAGGTGTGGTCGGAGTAGCTGACCACGAGCTCCGCCTTCACCTTGTCCATCCCGAGCGACTCGAACTCGAGCCAGGCCATCGTCCCGGTCGAGTCCTGGGTCAGGCAGTGATCGATCTTGATTCCGACTTCGTTTCCCCGCTTGAGCTCGCCCTCCGCCACGTGCGTCTCCAGGATCTTCTCGGTCATCGTCTTGCCCACGTTGATCACCTCTCGCGTTGGTAGGAGGATTATACCTGCCGGGGATAGGAGGTCAATTTGCGCGGTTTCGCCGGTTGGGGCTACAATGATGACATGATTACTCCGATTCGTCGACCCGTCGTTGCCGGGGCGTTCTATCCCGGGCGTTCGGATGCCCTGCTGCAGGTTCTCTCTTCCCTTTTCGGGGGAAAGCCGCAGCCGAAGGGATCCCTTTCCCGGCCTCTCGGCCTCGTCGCCCCCCACGCCGGATACGTCTACTCCGGGAAGGTGGCGGCCGACGGATACATGGAGGTGGGCAAGAGAGGGAGGCCGGACGCGGTCATCATCCTGGGAACGAATCACACCGGACTCGGCCGTCCGATCTCGATCGGGCGCGCTGGGGCATGGCGTACCCCTCTCGGCGATGCGCCGGTGGCGACCGAGCTCGCTGACAGGCTGATCGAGCGTGGTTTCCCGGTCGCGGAGGAGGCGTTCCTCCGCGAGCATTCGGTCGAAGTCCAGCTCCCGTTCATCCAGTACTTGTTCGGCCCGGAGGTCCCGTTCATTCCGGTATGCGTGATGCTCCCGCCGTTGGACGACCTCATCGCCGCCGGCGAGGGGATAGCCGAGGTGGTGCAAGGCGGGTCGATCCTCGTCGTCGCGAGCAGCGATTTCACCCACTATGAGCCCGATGGGATCGCCCGCCGGTTGGACATGGAGGCGATCGAGCTGATCCTCGGCCTTGACGTCGCGGGGTTCTACAGGCTCGTCATTGAGAAGAGGCTCTCCATCTGCGGGGCCGGCGCGATCACCATCCTGCTCGCCGCCGCGGCTCGGCTCGGATGGAGCAACGTCGATTTGGTCTCCTACGCGACTTCGGGGGATGTCACCGGGGATCGGAGCGCGGTGGTCGGGTACGCCGCGATAACCGTGGAAGGGGACAGCCGATGATAAGGAGCATGACCGGATACGGGTCCGGGAGCGGGAGCGCCGACGGTTGGAACGCCGAGGTCGCGCTCCGCAGTCTCAACCACCGTTACCTCTCCCTGCGGGTGCGGGGGATCTCCGATCCGGTGCTCGAGCGGCGGGTGGAGGAGGCGGTTAAAGGGGCGTTCAACCGCGGGGAGATCGAGGTGACGGTCCAACTCGTTCAGGATCCCGCCGTGGCGGGCCGCCTCCTGATCGATCGTGAGGTGCTCTCGGCCTATGTGGATGAGCTGCGCGGGCTCACGGACGCCCTCGCCCTTCCTCCTCCTGATTTAGGCCACCTGATCGCGCTTGGAGCGTTCGATCATCCGGGAGGGGAAGACCTGCCCGATCCGTGGCCCGCCCTCTCCGCCGCCCTTTCGGAGGCGATCCGCGGGGCGCAGGCGGCTCGGATCCGGGAAGGGGAGATCCTTTACTCCGAGTTATCCCGGATAATGTCCGAGCTTTCCTCCCTGATCCAGGAGGTGAAGGTTAGGATCCCGGCCGTGGTGGAGGAGCTTCGCGACCGGCTGCGGGAGAGGGTGACGGCCCTCGGCGCTGAGGTCGATCCTGATCGGTTGGAGATGGAGATCGCGCTGCTTGCCGAGCGGGCCGACGTACGGGAGGAGGTGACCCGCCTGGAGGCGCACCTGACACGCATCCGCGAGCTCCTCGATGCCTCCGGGGCGGTGGGGAAGGAGCTCGGGTTCCTCTCACAGGAGCTTCTGCGGGAGGCGAACACGCTGGGGGCGAAGTCGCGTGATCTCACGATAAACGGGCTCGTCGTGTCGATGAAGGTGGCGATCGAGCACTTCAAGGAGCAGGTGCAGAATGTCGAATGAGTCCATAACCAGACATCGGCGTGGGATCGGCGGCGGGTTGGCGTTCGTCGTCTCCGGGCCGTCCGGGGCGGGGAAGAACTCGGTGATCGACCGGGTGATGGAGGAGTTGTCCGGACTATCCTACTCGGTGTCCTACACCACCCGTCCGCCGCGGCCGCACGAGATCCCGGGGCGCGACTACCACTTCATCTCCAAGGAGGAGTTCGAGCGGTTGATCGCCGCCGGCGAGCTGGTGGAGCACGTCCGGTACCTCGGGGACTACTACGGGACCGGGATACGCCAGATTGAAGAGGTCTTCGCCCGCGGTGAGGACGTCATCCTGAACATCGACGTTCAAGGGGCCAAGACACTGCGAAAGAAGGGGCTTTCGCACTTCTCGGTCGTGTACGTCTTTCTCGCTCCCTCTTCCCTCGCTCGGTTGGAGGAGCGGTTGCGCGCCCGGGGGACGGAGGATGAGGAGGAGATCCGGGCGCGGCTCGCGGTCGCCGCGCAGGAGCTGGAGGAGATCCCGGAATTCGATTACCTCGTGATAAACGATGACCTCGAGCGTGCGGTAGAGGAGCTCTCCGGGATCGTCATCGCCGAGCGGGCGCGGATCGTCGGCTGAAGCGATGGAGATCGGGATCGATGCCGTCGAGGTCGGACGGATAAAAAGGGTTTACGAGCGGTATGGGGAACGCTTCATCACCCGGGTGTTCACCCCTGCGGAGGTGGATTACGCGTTCAGCGCCCGCGGCGATCGGCGGTTCGAGCGCCTCGCCGGGCGGTTTGCGCTGAAGGAGGCGCTGATGAAGGCGTGGGGGCGCGGGATACCGTTTTCCGCGATCGAGGTGAAAAATGATTCCGCTGGCCGGCCTTTGGTAGAGTGCCCTCTTGTTTTGGGAAGGATAAAGGCCAGCCTCACGCATACGCGGAGGCTGGCCATCGGTTGCGTCCTGGTGTTGGAAGAAGGGGCTACTTCTTTGCCACCCCACCGTTAGCTGTTACCTTGAGGTTCTTCTCGATCTGGCGGCGGAGCTCCTTCCCCGGCTTGAACAGGGGGACGACCTTCGCGTCAACCTGGATCTGTTCCTTGGTCTGAGGGTTGATCCGGCTGCTCGCCTTGCGGGCGCGTACCCCGAACTTTCCGAAGCCGACGAGCTTGACCTCCTCCCCCTGAAGGAGGGTATTCTGAATGAGGTCAAGGACCGAGTCGAGGAGTTTGCGGGCCTCTTTCTTGGTCAGGTTCGTTGAGTCGGCCAATCGATCGATGAATTCGCCTTTGTTCATGGTGTGCTCCTCCTTATGCTTTTAGTTGTCTTGAGTGGTTTCTTCCTCTTCCAGGGGCGTATCGCCCAGAAGATCACGCATGCTCAGGGTCTCGTGCCCGGAGTCCTCGAGGTATAGCCGCTCCACGCGATCGCGCTTCTTCCCGCCGGAGCGCTTGCGCGATGGGCGTGGAGACGGGGGCGGCTCGGGCGGGGCGAGGAGCTTACGGATGCTCAGGCGCACCTGCTTTTTCTCCTCGTTTATCCCGATGATCTTCGCCTGCACCTTGTCTCCGATGGTGAGGACGTCGTTCGGGGTGGCGATCCGCTTGTCGCTGATCTCCGAGACGTGGATCAACCCTTCTACATCATTGGTGATCCGCATGAACGCGCCGAAGTCCTTGATTTCGGTGATCTCCCCATCCACTACGTCGTCGAGGGAGTACTGCTCCATGAACTGCCGCCACGGATCGTTCTTCAAGGCGCGGATGCTCAGGCTGATCCGTCGTTCCTTCGGGTCGACGTTCAGGACCTTTACCTCCACCGATTCCCCCTCCTTGAGGACCTCGCGCGGGTGGTTCACCCTCCCCCAGTCGAGCTCGGAGACGTGGACCAGCCCCTCGATCCCCTCCTCCAGCTTGACGAACGCGCCGAAGTCGGTGATCTTGGTGACCTCGCCCACCACGCGCTGTCCGCGCGGGTACTTCGCCTCCACGTCCTCCCAGGGATCGGGAGTGGTCTGGCGGAGGGAGAGGCTGATGCGGTGCGCCTCCTCGTCGCAGTTCAGGACGACGACTTCGACCTCGTCGCCTTCCTGTACGATCTCCTTCGGGTTCTCGGGATGTCCCCAGGAGAGCTCGGAGACGTGGATCAGCCCCTCGACGTCCTGCTCCAGCTCCACGAACGCGCCGAAGTCGGTGACGCTGACGACCGTCCCCTTGACCCTTGTCCCGGCGGGGTAGCGGTCCGCGATCCCCTTCCACGGGTTCGGGCGCAGCTGCTTGATCGAGAGGGAGATCCTCTCCTTCTCCTGATCGAAGTCGATCACCTTCACCTTCACCTTGTCTCCGACCTTGTAGGTCGGCGGAGGGACGGGGAGGTCCTTCCACGCGATCTCGGAGCGGTGGACAAGCCCTTCGAATCCTCCGATGTCGACGAATATCCCGAAGTCGACGATGCTGCGGATCGTCCCCTCGATCTCCTGCCCCACCTCTAGGGTGGAGAATAGCTCCTCCCGCCGCTTGCGCTCCTCATCCTTCAGGTACGCCTTGTGGGAGACGACGAGGTTCTTCTCCCGGCGGGAGAGCTCGAGGATCTTGAACTTCGTGCGGGTCCCCTTGAGCTTGTCGATCGCGCTCGGAAGGTCGTTCCCCAGGTGGGAGCCGGGGAGGAAGGCGCGGATTCCGTCGAGGTTGACGTGGTAGCCCGCGTTCTTCACCTCGCCGGTGATCTCTCCCTCCACCGGGGTGCCGTTCCGATACGCCTCTTCCAGGGACTCGATCCGCTTCTCATATTCCGCCTGTTTCTCGGATGCGTAGATCGTCCCCTTCTCCTCGTCGATATAGGTGACAAGGACCTCGATCTCTTCCCCTTCCTCGATCTTTCCGTCCTCACGGAACGGGGAGAGCTCGCTCACCGGGAGGATCCCCTCCGACTTGTACCCGATATCGACGAGGACCTCGTCCTGGTTCACCTGGACGACCGTTCCCGTGATCGTGTCGCCACGGCTGTACAACTTGACGTCGCTTTCCGAGAAAGCCTCTTCCATCTTGATCTTTTCTTCCATAACTAAGACCACCTATTTTAGGATTTCCCCTCTTCTCAGCCTCCCGAAAGAGGGCTCTTTGCTTTTCTCCCGTTTACGCCGCATCGACGAGCTCCATCAACCGCTGGCTCATCCGCTGGGTCCGTTCGGCGCGCGATGTCGCTTCGGTCTCCTCCTCCAACTCGGCGGCGGAAACCGGTCGACCGATCGAGATGGTAACCCGGGGGAAGCCGAATGGGTAGCGCGGCGGGTACGGGCCGTTGGCCCGGATGTTGACCGGGAGGAGCGGCTTGCCGGATATCCGGGCGAAATAGATCGCTCCGGCCTTGGCGTCCGCACTCTCCCGGGTCGTCCCCTCGGGGAAGATCCCGATCAGCCGCTCGCGCCGCACCGCCTCGAGGACCCGGCGGAAGTCCGCACGGGTGAAGTGGTCGCGGTCGATCGCGGTGGCGTAGAGTTTGATCAGGGGGTTGAATACAGGGTTCTTCAGCAGGCCCTTCCGGGCGATAAAATGGATGCGGTTCCTTATTCCGAACGCAACGGCGAGAAGGGGTATATCCCAGAAACTGCGATGGCGGGCGACAACGATGTACCCGGTATCTCGATTGAGCATATCCCTCCCCGTAACCCGCAGGCGGAAAAGAACCCTCGCCAGGAGATGGAGGAGGAAAACTATCAGCGCGTAAAGCCCTCCTTTACATCCTTCCTTCAGCCGATGCGTCAACCTTCCTTAACCGCTCCTTGACGAGATCTATCGCCTCGGAAATGACCTCTGTGAGGCTCTTTTGATCGGTGTCGATTATAATTGCATCGGGAGCGGGGTTCAAGGGTGAGACTTTTCGGGTTGAGTCGCGGGCGTCGCGGGCGATGATCTCCTGGAGGGTTTCTTCATAATCGAGACCGTCGCGCTCCTGCATGCGCCGCCGCGCCCGCTCCTGGGGGCTCGCCTGCAGGAATATCTTGACATCGGCGTTTGGAAGGACGACCGTTCCGATGTCCCTTCCCTCCATGACCACGTCGTGCCCGGCGGCGATCCGCCGTTGCAGCGCGACGAGCCGCTCCCGCACCTCGGGCAGGGTGGCGACCCGGGAGGAGGCCTGATCCATCTCCGGGGTGTGAAGCAGATCGGTGACGTCCTCCCCGTTCAGGAATATCCTGCCGTTCTCGTCCAGCGTGATCTCGATCTCATCGAGGGATATCCCGCGGGTCAACCCGAGCGCCACCGCCCGGTACATCTTGCCGGTCTCGACGAACAGACACCCGAAGTGGTCGGCGAGGGCCCTCCCGAGGCTCGTCTTCCCGGCCGCGGCCGGGCCGTCGATCGCTATCTGCATCAGTTCTTCTCCTCTTCATATCCGGTTGCGGTCGGCCTGCACAGGACCACCCGCGCGGTCGGGAGCAGCGCCGCGAGCTTGTGTTCCGCCGCTTGCGCCCGCTCCGGCTCTGAAAACGCGGCGTAGAACGTCGCACCGCTCCCGCTCATCCCCCAGTATTCCCCCCCGGCGGTCGTTATCGCCTCCCGGTAGAGGGCGAGTTCAGGATAGAGGGCGAGCGCCGCTTCCTCAAGGTCGTTTTCCCCGAGTTGAAGCGGAAGGGCGTTTCCCATCGAGTGAAGATCGTCGTACTTCCGATATACCGCGGCCGTATCGCAATGGATCGGGGGGAGGACCAGGAGGAACGCGCGTTCCGGACCAGGGGGAACGGGAGTGATCCGATCTCCTTTCCCCTCCATCCGCAGCCTCCCGCCGCGGAGGAAGAGCGGGACATCCGCTCCCAGAGTGCTCGCCAGGCGTTGGATGGCTTCGGAGGGGAGCGGCGGAGGGATGAGCCGGTTGAGCACCCCGAGGACGCAGGCGGCGTCGCTCGAGCCGCCTCCGAGCCCGGCGCCGGTCGGGATCCTCTTTTTCAGCACGATCCTTACGCCTGTTTTCGCCCTCTTCTCGGCGAGGACCGCGGAAGCCGCTCGATATACCAGATCTTCTTCGGGAGGGAACGGACTTTTCACCTGGAGGCGGCCGCCTGTAAGCCGGAACTCAAACCGGTCGGCGAGGCCGATCGTCTGGACGAGGGAGTCGATCTCGTGGAATCCGTCTTCCCTGCGGGCGCGCACGCGCAGGGAGAGGTTCAGCTTGGCGTAGGCGAGAGCGGTCACCATTTCGTTTCGTGGACGACCTTCCCGCCACAGATCACGGTCTTGACCGGGTTGTGGCCGAAGAAGTACGGGATCTGCCGGTAGTTTTCGAGTTTGAGGAGGATGAGGTCCGCCGCCTTGCCCTCCTCGAGGGAGCCGATCTCGTCGGCGAGCTCGAGGGCAGCGGCGGCGTTCAGCGTCGCGGCGGTGATCGCCTCTTCGATCGTCATTCCCATCCACATCACGGCGAGCCCGATTATGATGAGCATGGACGAGATGAGGCAGGTCCCGGGGTTGAAATCGGTTCCGAGTGCGACCGGGAGCCCGAGCTCGATCATCCGGCGGGCCGGCGCGTACTCGGTCTTCAGGCTGAACGCCGTTCCAGGGAGGAGGACCGGGATCACCCCCGCCGTCTGGAGCTTGCGCATCCCCCGCTCCGTCACCCTGAGGAGGTGGTCGGCGGAGGTGGCGGAGAGCTCGGCGGCTAGCTCAGCCCCCCCGCTCGCCGCCAGCTCGTCGGCGTGCAGCTTGAGGCGCAGTCCCGCGCCGCGCGCCGCGCGCAGGATGGTGCGCGTCTCGGAGATCGTGTAGAAGCCCTTGTCGCAGAAGACGTCGCAGAACTGGGCGAGCCTCCTCCGGCGCACCGTGGGGATCATCTCGGTGATGATCATCGAGATGTAATCGTCACGGCGCACATCCGGCGGAAAGGCGTGCGCTCCGAGGAAGGTGGGGACGATCCGCATGGGGACGCTTCTGCGTGCCCGGCGGACGGCGAGGAGGAGCTTCACCTCGTCTTCCGGGCTCAGCCCGTAGCCGCTCTTTATCTCCACCGTCGTCGTCCCCGCGGCGAGCATCCGCTTGAGGTGGTACCGCGCGTTCCTTGCCAATTCTTCTTCGGACGTCTTCCGCACCGCCCGGGTCGTCTCCATGATCCCGCCTCCGTCGTAGGGGGACCCATGCACCCGGGCGAGGAACTCGTCCTCGCGCGTTCCGGCGAACACCGCATGGGTGTGTGGGTCGACGAGCCCGGGAAGGGCGACCATCCCGGCGGCGTCGATCGCTCTGTCGACCTTGCTGGCCGAGATCGATCGGGCGATACGGGAGATCCTCCCGTCCTCGATGAGGATGTCCACCCCATCGCGTACGTGGAGTGCGTTCATCCCCTTCCCGGCCACCGGCCCACGGCCGCGGGGGGAGACAAGCTGCCCGATTCCGGTGATCAGAGTGCGCATACAATCCGAGTATAGTGATCGAAACCGGGCTTTACAACGATTTTTCTTCCCGGTATACTCCCTCGCGGTGATAGGATGATCGAACTGAACGGCGATAACCTCACCCTCGAACAAGCGGCTCGCATCGTCTTCTCCGGTGAACCTGTGGGGCTCGAGCGTGCGGCGCGGGAGAGGGTGGGGCACTCGGCGGCGTTCGTTGAGGAGATCGTTTCCGCGGGCGTTCCTGTGTATGGGATCAACACCGGTTTTGGGATGCTGAGCACCGAGTCGATCCCCCGCGACCACCTGCGCGATCTGCAGCGGAGTATCGTGCTCTCGCACTCGGTGGGGGTGGGGGACCCGCTCCCGGAGGAGGCGGTGCGCGCGATGCTGCTGTTTCGGATTAATTCCCTGCTGAAGGGGGCATCCGGGATCAGAGTGGGCACGATCGAGTATCTGATCGATCTTCTAAATCACGGGATCCATCCGGTCGTCCCTGCCCAGGGATCGGTCGGGTCGTCCGGCGACCTCGGCCCGCTCGCCCACATCGGGCTTGTCCTCATCGGAGAGGGGGAGGCGTTCGACCGCGGAGAGCGCATCTCCGGGAGGGAGGCCCTCGAGCGCATCGGCCGCCCTCCCCTCGAGCTTGCTCCGAAGGAGGGGCTGGCGCTTCTGAACGGGACGCAGTACATGACCGGGCTCGGGTTTCTTGTCTATACACGGGGAAGGAGGCTCTTCGACGCGGCGGTCGGTGCGGCCGCTTTGTCCTTGGAGGGGCTGCGCGGCTTCTCCGCTCCGTTCTCCCCTCAGATCCACGCCGCGCGACCCCATCCCGGGCAGGTGAAGGTCGCTTCGATGATCAGGGACCTCATTGCGGGGAGCTCCCTCGTCGACTCAGCGGAGGGAGACGTGCAGGACGCGTACAGCCTGCGCTGCATCCCCCAGGTCATCGGTCCGGCGTGGGAGGCCCTCTCATTCCTCCGGGAGAAGCTTGAGATCGAGATCAACTCCGCCACGGACAACCCCCTCCTGTTCTCGGACGGGACGGTCGCCTCCGGGGGGAACTTCCACGGGGAGATCATCGGGCTGGCGTTGGAGATGGCGACGTTGGGGCTCTCCGAGCTCGGGAACATCGCCGAGCGGCGGATCGATCGGCTCCTAAACAGCCCGGAGCGCGGCCTTCCGCGGTTTCTGGTGCGGGAGAGGGGAATCAACTCCGGGCTGATGCTCGCCCAGTACACCGCCGCCGCCCTGGCGAGCGAGAACAAGGTCTTGTGTCACCCGGCGCTCTCCGACTCCATACCCACCTCAGGGGGGAAGGAGGATCACAACAGCATGGCCTCGATCTCCGCCCGCAAGGCGCTCAAGGTGTGTGAGAACCTGTCGCGGATCATCGCGATCGAGTACCTGTGCGCCGCCCAGGCGCTCGACTTTCAGGGGGTGGATCTGATGGGGAAAAAGACACGCGCGCTTCACGCCCGCGTACGGGAACACGTCACCCACCTCGACCGTGACCGGTCGCTGGCGCCCGACATCGAGCGGTTGAGCGAAGCGGTAACTGAAGGGGGAATAACCGATGGGATCGTTTAAGGCAGGATTTGTCGGAGTCCTCGGCCAGACGAACGTCGGCAAATCGACGTTCCTGAACGCGGTGATGGGGGAGAAACTCCTCATCACCTCCGATAAGCCCCAGACGACGCGGAACCGCATCCGCTGCATCTACACGACTGAGGAAGCGCAGATCGTGTTCGTCGACACCCCGGGGCTGCACGAGCCGGAGAACCTGCTCAGTCGGCGCATCCTGCGCGAGGCGTTCCGCGCTCTGCGTGAGGTCGACGTTATTGCGTACATGGTGGAGCCGTGGGGGAGGGTTACGGACTACGACAAGCAGCTGTTCGACCGTCTGCCGGAGCCCTTGCCCCCGATGATCCTGCTCGTGAACAAGGTCGACCTCGCCAAGGGGAACGCCCTTGAGGAGACCCTCCTCGCCTATGACGCCACGGACAAATTCGTCGAGCTGATACCGATCTGCGCCACGCAGGGGCTGGGGATCGCTGATGCCGTGAATACGATCATCTCCTACCTCCCTGAGCGCCCCCCGCTCTTCCCCCCGGACGTCAAGACCGACCGATCGGAGGAGTTTCTGATCGCCGAATTGATCCGGGAGAAGGTCTTCCAGCTCACCTACCAGGAGATTCCCTATTCGACCGCGGTGCGGGTGAAGTGGATGCACGAGCGGGAGGACGGGATCCTGGAGATCAAGGCGGAGATCGTGGTGGACCGGGATTCCCAAAAAGGTATAATTATTGGTAAAAGGGGCAATTTGATTAAGAAGATTGGGACACAGGCGCGGATGGAGATCGAACACCTGCTGGGGAAGCACGTTTTCCTCGAGCTGCGGGTCGCGGTGCGCAAGGGCTGGACCCGCGACGCCGCGGAGATCGAGCGGCTGACCGGAAAAGATGAATAGCTTCCAGCCGGGCCACCAGCTGAGGGTTCTCGCGGTCGGGACGGATCCGAGGCTTGTCGCCGCTCTCATCCCTCCCCGACATAAGGTCTTCTCGATAGGCGGAGCCATCTCGGAGATCGAGCGGTACGAGTACGATGTCGCGGTGGTGCACATGGCGTCCGACGAGGTGGCTCAGCTCGTGGGGCAGCTCCATGTGATCGATCCCACCCTTGAGATCGTCGCTCTGATCCCTCGAGAGAGGCGGGGAATCGAGGATCTGCATCTCGGGGTGAGCGTCTACCTCGAATGGCCGACCGAGCCGACGCGTGTCGACGAGGCGGTGAGCCGCTTGGGTGA
>JAJRTG010000206.1 GCA_024278395.1 Fidelibacterota bacterium
GCAGTGGTGATCCAGCTCCCCGAGAGGGGCGAGGCTGCCATCCCCATAACGCCGAACAGAACAATCGAAACGATCGTAAGCAAAACCGCCTTCTTCATAGCTTCCTCTCCTTTTGGACTTCGTTGTCGCTTCTTCTATTCTTGCTCGATGAGCGGAGGTAATCCTATGAGAGACGGCACCGGCCGGAAGGATGAGTGGGGTGGTTCGTCGGGTATGGTTCCCAGGAGTTACCGGACAAATGTCTAATAAAATTTAACGACAAGACTCGATCTTATTCGCCGGACATCGGTTGGAAATGCTTACGGAACCGGATCGTGCCCCCCCGGATGAAGCGGGTGACAGCGCAGGATCCTGCGAACAGCGAGATACCCGCCCTTGGCCGGTCCGTACTTGAGGATCGCCTCCTTGGAGTACTGGGAACAGGTCGGATAGAACCGGCAGCGTGACGGAAAGGCGGGGGAGATGAACCGCTGGTATAACGTAATCGTCCCGACAAGAAACCTCTTTAGCATGCGATGATTCTAACTTTCCCCCGCCCTCTTGACAAGCACGGGGGGTCGTGCTATACTACTGTTAGCAGTTAGATACAGAGACTGCTAATAAACTTCGACCAGGGAGGTGATCGAGATGACGAGGAGACTTCCGGAGCTTTGGCGTGAACCGTTCCTGGTTGGGACCGGGATCTCCCGGCTCATCGACGAGTTCTTCCGGGACTTTGACCAGATCGGCTTCGACATAACCCCGAATTTCTGGAGGACCGACATCTACGAGAAGGACAAGAACCTGGTCTTTGAGACCGAGCTCCCCGGGATGAAGAATGATGACATCGAGATCAAGGTCGAGGACAACAAGTTGATCATCTCCGGGGAGACGAAGCGGAACGAGGAGGTGCGGGAGGAGAACTACTTCCGCATCGGGCGCCGCTACGGGCGGTTCCAGCACGCCTTCCCGCTGCCCGCCGACGTGGTGGACAAGAACGGGATCAAGGCGCGCTTCGAGGACGGGATCCTGCGCGTGACCGTCCCGCTGAAGGAATCGCTCAAGGAGAAGGAGAAGCCGATCGAGGTCAAGGTGGAATAGAACCGGTCATCGGAAGGGCCCCGGCTGTACGGCCGGGGCTTTTTCAATTCCGGTAGCGGTGGGTAATGGGAAACCGCCTGCCGATCCCGAACGCCTTCGGCGAGACCTTTATCACAAGCGGAAGCTGGTTCCGTTTGTACTCGCTCCGGTAATAGCGGGCGATGATCTCATCGACCGTCTTTTCCGGGAAGCCCTGGGCGACCAGCTCCTCGCGGGAGGCGTTCTCCTCTATCAACCCCTTGAGGACCTGATCGAGGAGGGAATAAGGAGGCAGGTCGTCCTCGTCGCGCTGGCCCGGCCGGAGCTCAGCGGTGGGGGGCTTCTCCAGCACCCGGGCGGGGATCAGATCCCCGAAACGCGCGGCGAGTCTGTAGACGTCCGTCTTCAGAAGATCCCCGATCGGCGCGATCGCCCCCACCGTGTCCCCGTACAGCGTGTTGTACCCGACCGCGATCTCGGACTTGTTCCCGGTGGCGAGGACGAGGGCGTTCCTCTCGTTGGCGATCGTCATGAGGAGCGTCCCCCGGGCACGCGCCTGCAGATTCTCCCCGGCGAGGCCGGACGGACGCTGCGGCAGCGCACCCTCTGCAGCATCCACCATACCGGCGATTGGGACCTCCAGAAGCTCTATCCCGAGCCGGCGCGCGGTCTCAAGCGCGTCCTCGCGGCTCTCGGGGGAGGTGATCTCACTCGGAAGGAAGACGGCGGTCACCGCCTCCCGGCCGAGCGCTTCCACCGCAAGCGCAGCGACGAGGGCCGAATCGATCCCGCCGGAGAGCCCGATGATGACGTGTGAAAAACCGTTCTTCCTGACGTAATCCCTGATCCCAAGGACGATCGCCCTCCTGATCAGCTCGATCCCCTCCTCCCTTGGGGGCCGGATCGGCCGGAGTCCCTCGAGATCGACTGTATACAGGTCCTCCGTGAAGTACGGCGCCTGGAACAACAGCCTTCCCTCCGGAGAGACGACGAAGCTCCCCCCGTCGTAGACGATCTCGTCCTGCCCGCCGACCCGGTTCACGTAGACGAGCGTTACCCCGTTCTCCCGCGCCCGTCGCGCCGCCAGTCGGCGGCGGAGTTCACCCTTCCCGACGAAGAACGGGGAGGCGGAGACGTTCACCACAACCTCCGCCCCCAGGCTCGCCTGGGTATCCGTCGGGCCGTCCTCCACCCACAGATCCTCGCAGATATTGATCCCGATCCGCTCCCCATGCAGCTCGAACACCTGCGCCCCCTCTCCGGGGGTGAAGTACCGCTTCTCGAAGTAGACGTCGAAGGTGGGAAGGTGGAGCTTGCGCTCCTCCCCGATGAGCCTTCCGTCCGAGATCAGGAAGGCGCTGTTGAACAGGTCGATCCCCGCTCCGTCGGCAAGGGAGGAGGGATCGGTGAGGTTCGCTCCCCCGCGCACCCGCGCGGCCGAGATCCCACCGACGATGACTCCGATACCCTCAGAGTTGCGTACGACCTCCGCCAGAGCGGACTCCATCCGATCGGCGAACCCGTGCCGCCACAGGAGATCGAACGGAAAGTACCCGCACAGGGACAGCTCCGGGAAGACCACAAGGTCGCAGCCGAAATCCCGGGCGCCGGCGATGTAGGAGATGATCCTCTCCAGGTTGTAATCGATGTCCCCCACGTGGGGATTAAGCTGAACTATTCCCAGGCGCATGGCCGGATTATAGGCCCGCGGGCCCGTCCAATCCAACCGCGGTGTAGAGGCGGATCACCTCATCCCGACCGAGGCGCGCGATCCCACCGGGCGGAAGGTCGGGGTAAAGGACGGTCGGACCGATCGAGACGCGCTTCAACCTGGCGACGGAAAGGCCGAAATGCCCGAACAGGCGCTTTATCTCATGCTTGTGCCCCTGCCCCAGGACGACGACCACCCGCCTTCCGTCGAACCTCCCCTTGAGGATCCGCAACGGCTCCCCGGCATCCTCGATCCCCCGCTTCATCCGCTCGAGGATCCTCTGCATCTCATCCTTCCGTGGACGCCCCCCGGGCCACACGTGATAGACCTTCTCTACCCCGTACCGCGGATGGGTCAGTCGGGAGATGAGGGTCCCGTCGTTTGAAAGGAGTACGAGCCCTTCGGCGTCGCGGTCGAGGCGGCCGGCCCAGGTGTAGCCGATAAACCCCTCCCTCCGCAGAAGCCGCCCCAGGGTGTCGCCGGTGTGGGGATCGTCGTGGGAGCACAGGATCCCGCGGGGTTTGTGGTAGATGTAAACGCGGGGTCGGCGCGGAGATAGGGGGATGGGCTGACCGCGCAGGTATAGGACACCATCGGTGTCAGGATCGAGCTCAAGGTACGGGTCGAGGACGACGATCCCGTCGAGCTCCACCTCCCCGGTGCGCACGAGGGCCTGCGCCTTCCTTCGGGAGACCCCAGCCCCTTCCTGTATCGCCCGCCAAAGCTTCATCCTCCCTCCTCCCCTAGGAGATACCCGACTGGCGGGTGAAGGTCAACTCCGGTGCTTTCCTTTTCTCGACACCTCTGCTAATATTCTTTAGTCATGCGCTTCTCCATCGAAGAGATCCCGCTCGGCGACCGGAGGATAAGGTCGTTCGCCGCTGTGCCGTGGCGACTTCACCGCGGGGATCCCAACTGGACCCCGCCGCTCCGCGCCGAGCTTCTCGGAAGCAGGCTCCTGCGGATCACCGGGCTTCTCACCCCGTCCCATCCCTACCATCGCGACGCCGAGGTAACCCATTTTCTGGCGCGGCGGGGGCGCAGGCTACTCGGTCGGGTCTCCGCGGCGGTGAATCGCAGGTTCAACGAGTATTACAACGACAGAATCGGATTTTTCGGTTTTTTCGAGTCGGTCGATGACTTCGGGGTGGCCGGGGCGCTCTTCGACCGGGCGCGGGAGTGGCTTTCCGAAAAAGGGATGCGGGTGATGCGCGGGCCGGGCGGGTATTCGAACGCGACCCACGAGGCGCACCAGGGGGTGCTGATCGACGGGTTCGATACCCCGCCGACCGTCGAGCTGACGCATAACCCTCCGTACTACGACGGACTTCTCGCCCGGTACGGACTCTCCAAGGTGAAGGACTACCACGCCTACTGGATCGAGTTCGACGGTCAGCCGTTCGAGCGGTTGAAGAGCCTGGCTGACCAGGTGCGGAAGCGGAGGAGCATAGAGACCCGCCCCGCCGACCTCTCCCGGGCGCGGGAGGAGGTCGATCTGATCGTCTCGATCTACAACGAGGCATGGGCGCGCAACTGGGGCTTCCTTCCGCTCACCGACTCAGAGGCGGCGGCGATGGCGGAGAGCCTCACTTTGGTCGCCGATCCGGGGCTTATCCGCTTTGCGACGGTCGACGGGGAGCTCGCTGCGGTGCTCGGAGCGCTCCCCGACCCGAACGTCCCGCTGCGTCCGCGTTGGAACCCCCTCCTCGACAATGACTTCGCCCGCGTCGCGCGTCTCCTCCTTACCCGCAGGCGGATCAAGAAGACGAGGCTCATGTTCTTCGGGATCCGCCCCAAGTTCAGGAAGCTCGGGGTCGACGCTGTGCTGTTTCACGATGTCCTCTCCTACGGGCTCTCCCGCGGCTACCGCACATGCGAGCCCTCCATGCTCCTCGAGGATAACGACCTCATCCTGCGGGCATCGGAGTTCATGGGCGGGCGCCGCTACAAGACGTGGCGGATCTACGAGATGTCGATCTAAAGAGGATCGAGCGGGGCGATGAACCGGAGAAGCGGATGAAACTCCCCCTCCTCGATCTCCGCCGCCCTACGCCGGGGCTATCTTTTGTCTTTTCGAAGCGAGGTTGTATAATGCTGAAGCACCATCTCCGACCCGTCTCCCCTACGGGCGAACGGCCTAGGGGGAACGGGCGATAGGGTGCAGCTGGAAACGGCTGTGCCTCCCGTATTCGGAAAGGAGGTCCCATGAAGTTTCACACGGTGCTCCTCATCGGAGCGTTGATGCTCACGTCTCTCTCCCTCGTGCAGGCGAACGCGGAGCCGCTTGTCATCTTCCACGCCGGAAGCCTTACGATCCCGCTGCAGCGGTTGATGGCGGCGTTCCAGGAATCGCACCCAGCGGTCAGATTCGCCGCGGAGGGATCGGGAAGCCGGACCGCCGCCCGCAAGGTGAGCGAGCTCGGCCGCCTTGCGGACATCGTGATGTCGGCCGACTACACGGTGATCGATGAGCTGCTGATCCCAGAATTCGCCGAGTGGAACATCGAATTCGCCCGCAACACGATGGTGATCGCATACACCGACCGATCGGCGTACGCCGACGAGATCACCCCGGACAATTGGTACGAGGTCCTCACCCGTCCCGGGGTCATCTACGGCCGCGCCGATCCCGACGTCGATCCGTGCGGATACCGTACGCTCATGGTCTGGGAGCTGGCGGAGGCATACTATCAAGCCCCCGGCCTGTACCAAAGGCTTGAGGAACACTGCCCGCCGGGGAACGTGCGCCCAAAGTCGGTGGAGCTGATCGCGCTCTTGCAGTCCGGGAACATGGATTACGCGTTCGAGTACCGATCGGTGGCGGTGCAGCACGGGCTCAGGTTCGTCGAGCTCCCGGATGAGATCAACCTGAGCCGGGCCGAGTACGCCGAGTTTTACGCGAAGGCGCGGGTCGAGGTCTCCGGAAAGGAGCCGGGGACCACGATCACCAAGACCGGCAAGCCGATCATCTACGGGGTGACCATCCCGAAGAACGCGCCGCATCCGACGCTGGCGGCGGAGTTCGTCGCGTTCGTGATCGGACCGAAGGGCCGGGAGATCCTCTCCCAACTCGGCCAGCCCCCGATCGTTCCGGCGGTGGCGGATACCGGCTGGGAGCACTTGCCGGAAACCCTACAAGAGATCACCGTTCAAGGAGACTGATGCGGTCCAGCTTGATGAAGGCGGGGTTCATACTTCTGGGGGCTGTCCTCCTCATCTTCATCCTGTGGCCGCTCGTTCAGACGATCTTCTCCTCCTCCCCAAAGGGGCTCTGGACCACGATCCTTGACCCCAAGGTGCGGGGCGCGATCGGGCTCACCTTCTACGCCTCGGCGATCGCGACGGTCATCGCGATCCTGACGGGGATTCCGCTCGCTTACCTCCTCGCCCGGCACGAATTCCCGGGCAAGGGCCTGATCGAGGGGTTGATCGACCTCCCGATCGTGGTTCCCCATACAGCGGTGGGGATCGCGCTTTTGATGGTGTTCGGGAGGGAAGGGCTCCTGGGGAAGGCGTTCGGTGCGATCGGAGTGCGGTTCGTCTCCTCCGTCCCGGGGATCGTGATCGCGATGCTCTTCGTGAGCATGCCGTTCCTGGTGAACGCCGCCCGCGACGGGTTCGCCGCGGTCGACCCGAGGTTGGAGGGTGTGGCGCGCACCCTGGGGGCGGGACCGTGGACGGCGTTCCGGAAGGTGGCGCTTCCGCTCGCTTGGCGGAACATCCTCTCCGGAACCATCCTCATGTGGGCGCGGGGGCTGAGCGAATTCGGAGCGGTTGTGATCCTCGCCTACCATCCGATGATCGCTCCGGTCCTCCTGTACGAGCGGTTCGAGTCATACGGCCTCGACTACGCTCGGCCGGTTGCGGTGTGGGTGATCCTGTCGTCGCTCGCCGTCTTCGTGGGGCTGCGGATGCTCGCGGGAAGGAGGAAAAAGTGAGGGATGAGCGCCTTTCCGTACGGGGGTTGGAGGTCGAGGCCGGACAGTTCCGGCTCTCCGGGATCGACATCTCCGCCGCTGCGGGGGAGTACCTCGTCCTCCTCGGTCCGACCGGGGCGGGGAAGACCATACTCCTGGAGACGATAGCCGGGCTGCGGCGGGTGCGGCGGGGAGAGATCAAGCTGAACGGAGAGGACGTGACGCACCTTCCCCCGGAGAGGCGCAACATCGGCTTCGTCTACCAAGATTACGCCCTGTTCCCCCATCTCCCCGTCTCCGACAATATAGCCTTCGGGCTCCGGCTGCACCGGGAAGGTAGAACCGAGATAGAACGCAAGGTCCGTTGGATCTCGTCGCTCATCGGAATAAGCGACCTGCTCCCCCGCCGGATAGATGGATTGAGCGGAGGCGAAAGGCAACGCGTCGCCCTCGCCCGCGCCCTCGTCCTCTCTCCGCGCGCCCTCCTGCTCGACGAGCCCCTCGGCGCGCTCGACCCCCAATACCGCGAAGAGCTGCAGCAGGTGCTATCCCGGCTGCACCGCGAGCTCTCCCCGACCACCGTGCACGTGACGCACGACTTCGAGGAGGCGATCTCCCTCGGGGATCGGGTGGCGGTGATGGAAGGGGGGAGGATCGTACAGGAAGGATCGGTGGACGAGATCTTCCGTCGACCGGCTTCCCCGTTCGTCGCCAGGTTCGTCGGGGCGAGGAACGTCTTCCCCGGGGAGGTGATCCCGGAGGAAGGAGGGGGATCCGAGTTCGTGACCAACGGGGTGCGGCTCGCGGTCGTGACGGATATAACAGGTCCGGCGCACGCCGCTGTACGACCGGAGGACATCCTGATCTCGCACGCCCCGCTCTCCTCAAGCGCGCGGAACAGCATGCACGGGCGGATCACCGAAATCATCGATCGGGGGATGGTCGTCTACGTGAGAGTCACCGTCCCCCCGGACTTCGTCTGCGCGATCACCCGCCAATCGCTCGCGCAGATGGACCTGCGGCTGGGGATGGAGGTATATATCTCTTTTAAGGCGTCGGCGGTCCACGTCTTCTAGGAGGATTGATGGAGAATATCGACCGGTTCGGAAGAAGGATCACCTACCTGCGTCTCTCGGTCACCGATCGGTGCAACTTCCGCTGCATCTACTGCATGCCCGCCTCCGGGGTGGAATGGCGGCCGCACGCGGACATTCTGCGCTACGAAGAGATCGTTCGGATTGTCCGTGCCGCCACCGCGATCGGGATAAGGAAGATCCGCCTCACCGGGGGGGAGCCGCTCGTGCGGGAGGGGATCGTCGATCTCGTGCAGGAGATCTCCCGCATCCCGGGGATAGACGAGCTCGTGATGACGACGAACGGAGCGCTCCTCCCCCTCTACGCGGATAGGCTCGCGGCGGCCGGGCTTGACCGGGTGAACATCAGCCTCGACACCCTGCGCCCGGAGAGGTTCCAGTGGATCACCCGGATCGGCAGGCTGGAGGACACCCTCGCCGGGCTCTACGCAGCCCGGGAGGCCGGACTCTCCCCGATCAAGCTGAACGCGGTGGTGATGCGGGGGATAAACGACGACGAGGTGGTCGATCTGGCGCGGAAGACACGGGAAGGCTTCGGAGTGCGGTTCATCGAACCGATGCCGGTCGGCAAGCCGGATACGAACCTGAAGGGGCGGTTTGTATCCGGGGAGGAGATCCGCGCCCGGATTGAGCGGGAACTCGGCCCCCTCATACCGGTGCGGGACGAGGGTCCGGCCCGGGTCTACCGGATCTCGGGGGCACCCGGTGAGATTGGGTTCATCACCGCGCTGAGCGCCCCGTTCTGCGATCGGTGTAACCGAATGCGGGTGACGGCGGACGGGAAGCTCCGTCCTTGCCTCCTCTCCCCGGTCGAGATCGACCTCAAGGGGGCGCTCCGCGCCGGAGCGGGAGACGAGGAGATCCTCGCGCTCCTGAAAGAGGGGATGAGGAGAAAGCCGTACGCCCACGGGCTGGCGCATGAGTTCCCCCACGATCGGACGATGTCCGAGATCGGAGGTTAAGATGGAAGCAGGAGAGCTCACCCACCTCGATGACACGGGGAGGGTACGTATGGTCGATGTAAGCGGGAAGGAAGACACAGTACGGGAGGCGGTGGCGCGAGGCAGGATCGAGATGTCCCCATCCACCTGCCGGATGATCACGGAGGGGAGGATCGAAAAGGGAAACGTGCTCACGACCGCACAGCTCGCCGGGATCATGGCGGCGAAAAGGACGGGGGAGCTGATCCCTCTCTGTCACCCGATCAGGCTGACGGATGTCGATATCCGCTTCTCCGTCCATGTGGATGAGGGCGCTATCGAGATCGAGGCGTGCGCAAAGAGCGTCGGGAAGACCGGAGTCGAGATGGAGGCCCTCACCGCGGTCTCGGTCGCCGCCCTGACGATCTACGATATGGCGAAGGCGGCCGAGCGCACGATGCGAATCGGGGGGATCCGGCTCGTGCGGAAGAGCGGAGGGAAGAGCGGGGATATAGTATTGGAGGATTGATGGACTGGCCGGTTGAAGTGAACGTCCTCTGTTTCGCCGCGTTGCGTGAAGCGGTAGGGAGCGGGAGCGTGGCGGTGAGATTGGGGGAGCACGCCACCGTGGCAGAGCTTCTCGCCCGCCTGGGCGAGGACTACCCCGCCCTGGCCCCGCACCTTCCCTACGTCAAGGTGGCGGTCAACCGCCGGTTCGCAATGGCGACGGAGCATCTGCATCCCGGGGATGAGGTCGCCCTGCTGCCGCCGGTGGGGGGAGGATGAATGGAAGACTACTTCGAGATCACACACGACGACGTAAGCCTCGACGAGGTGATCGCCCGACTCACGCACCCACAGGCAGGGGCGGTGGCGACGTTCGTCGGGGTGGTGCGCGGCGAGAGCGATGGTGAGCGCATCCGGTATCTAGAGTACGAGGCCTACCCACCGATGGCGCGTGAGACCCTCTGTGAAGTGGGAGAGGAGATCCACTCCCGCTGGCCCACGATCCAGCAGGTGACGATCGTGCATCGGGTGGGGAGGCTCTCACCAGGCGAGAAGGCGGTGGTGATCGCGGTCACCGCCGCGCATCGCGCCGAGGTCTTCCCCGCGCTGAGCTACGCGATAGAGCGGGTGAAGGAGGTCGTCCCCATCTGGAAGAAAGAAGTGGGGGAGAAGGGAGAAACGTGGAAAAGCGCGAGTTAGACGGACTTTATCCGATGTTGAGCGTGGAGGAGGCGAGAGAGCGCGTCCTATCGCGGATACGCCCTCTTGAGCCAGAGACGGTCCCGATCACCGAGGCCCTCGGACGGGTGACGGCCGAGGATGTGGCCGCGGCTTACGACATCCCGCCGCACGCCAATACGGCGATGGACGGCTACGCGGTCCGGGCGGCCGACACCATGAAGGCGAGCCCGGAACACCCGGCGCGCCTGCGGGTGATCGCCGACCTGGCCGCCGGTTACGTGTCGGACAAGGAGGTATCCCCGGGGACGGCGATCCGGATCATGACCGGTGCACCGATTCCGCCCGGTACGGACGCGGTCGTCCGGTTCGAATGGACGCGCCGGAATGGCGATTGGGTCGAGATCACGACCCCTGTCTCCGTCGGGCAGGAGGTCCGCCCCGCCGGGGAGGACGTACGGACCGGGGAGACCGTCATCCCGCGGGGGATCGTCCTCCGCCCCCAGGAGATCGGGATGCTCGCCGCGCTCGGGCGCCGGGAGGTCGTCGTAACCCGCCGCCCGCGGGTGGGGATCCTCGCCACCGGCGACGAGCTCGTGGAGATCGATGCTCCCCTGGCTCCGGGAAAAATCAGAAACGCGAACACCTATTCCAACGCCGCCCAGGTGAAAAAGCACGGGGGGATCCCGGTCCTCCTCGGGATCGCCCGTGACCGGGAGGGGGAGATCGCGAAGAAGCTGCAGGAGGGCCTCCAGCAGGGGGTCGACCTCCTCCTCGTCTCCGGCGGGGTGTCCGTCGGAGACTTCGACGTGGTGAAGAAGGTCCTCGCCGCTGAGGGGAGGATCGACTTCTGGCGCGTGCGGATGAAGCCGGGGAAGCCATTGGCCTTCGGGTACCTCGAATTCAACGGAAGGGAGGTCCCGGTGATCGGGATGCCGGGAAACCCGGTATCAGTGATGGTCTCGTTCGAGATATTCGCCCGGGCGGCGATACTCACCCTGCTCGGCGCGCGCGACCTAGAGCCTTTCTCCGTTCAAGCGACCCTCGCCGACGGGGTCCCGGAGAAGGACGAGCGCCGCCACTACGTCCGGGTGCGGCTTGAAGACAGGGATGGGGATTTCATCGCGCATCCGACGGGAGACCAGGGATCGGGGATCCTCTCCTCGATGGTCAAAGCGGACGGACTGGCGATCATCCCGGAGGACTGGGACCGCGTGGAAGCAGGGGCGCGGGTGCGCGTGATCCTTCTGCGGTAAAACGGCGTATACTGTGTAAAAGGCAACGTCACGGTCTCATCCCGGGCGTCCGGAGAGAAGGAGTTCCTTATGCGGATAAGAGTAGGGGTTCTCACTGTGAGCGACCGATCCTCCCGCGGGGAGCGGGCCGACGAGAGCGGGCCGCTGATCCGCCGATTGGTGCTCGAGCAGCTCGATGCGGTGGTGGAGGCGGAGGGGATCGTTCCCGACAACCGGGCAAAGATCGCGGAGAAGCTCATCGAATGGTGCGACGACAAGAGACTCGACCTCATCCTCACGACCGGGGGGACCGGCTTCGCCCCACGCGACCTCACCCCGGAGGCGACCAGAGACGTGATCGAGCGGGAGACCCCCGGCTTCCCCGAGGTGATGCGCATGGAGGGGTTCAAGGTCACCCCGCACGCGATCCTCTCCCGCGCCGTCGCCGGAATCAGGGGGAAGAGCCTGATCATTAACCTTCCCGGAAGCCCCAAGGCCGTGCGGGAGGGGCTGCTCCTGATCCTGCCCGCCATCCCTCATGCGATCTCCACCCTGACCGAGGCTCCGGACAAGGAGATCCATCGCTTCTCGAAACCCGGATAGCAACTTGTGCGGTTGCTTTCCGCCGGGGTTTGCCGGAGAATTTGGAGCTACAAGCTCGCTATTAATTGACGCATTGAGGGGAACACGGATGGCAGAGGAAGTGGCTGCATCATTGGAGAAATGGAAGGCCCGTTATCCGGATAAATTCGTCTCTCCGGACACCGCCTTCTCCCACATCCATCGCGGGGATCGCATCTTCGTCGGGACCGGTTGCGGAAAGCCCCAGTACCTCGTCGATGAGATGGTGCGCTACGTGCGGGAGCATCCCAAGGCGTTCTTCGACGCGGAGGTCCTTCACATCTGGACCCTCGGCGTCGCCCCGTACATGCGGGAGGAGTTCAAGCGCAACTTCCGCCACAACGCGTTCTTCATCTCCGGCAACACCCGCGAGGAGGTGAACAAGGGGCTGGCCGATTACACGGCGATCTTCCTCTCCCAGGTTCCGGATCTCTTCTACCGGAAGGTAGTCCCGATCGACGTGGCTCTGGTGCAGGTCTCCCCTCCCGATCGCTACGGATACATGAGCCTGGGGATCAGCGTGGACATCGTCCGCGCCGCGGTGGACAGCGCCGAGTGCGTGGTCTGTCAGATCAACTCCCACATGCCGCGGGTGCACGGGGACAGCTTCGTCCACATCACCGAAGCCGACTGCCTCATACCGCACGACGAGCCGCTCCTCGAGTACGAGTCCGAGGTCCCGGACGAGATCGCCCACCGGATCGGGAAGTACGTGGCGCGATTGGTGGAGGACGAAGCGACCATCCAGGTCGGCTACGGAAGGATCCCGAACGCCGTCCTCGCGAACCTGAGCGAAAAGAGGCACCTGGGGGTGCACACCGAGCTTCTGAGCGACGGGATCGTCGAGCTGATGAAGAAAGGGGTGATCGACAATACGCGCAAGGCGCTCGATCACAACAAGACCGTCGCCGC